>JACPKO010000068.1 GCA_016186985.1 Candidatus Daviesbacteria bacterium | reverse complement strand
GCCATCAGGGGCGCAGCCTGCAAATGCGATACCAGTTCAACCTCAGCCAATTGGCGGGAAACCGGAAACGTATCATGACCAGCCGCCCCAAACTCAGGCTTCCCCAGAAGAGCGGCCAATGGGTGAATTTGCAACCTCTTCTTCGCCTGATATAGAATCAACTCCAACTCCTGATTGGCTTGTGCCAAAAATCTTCAATCTTCAAAAGGGGTAATTTAGGGTGAAAAATAAGTAATTGCTTCATTGTTACATTGCTAGAAAAGCACAAGTTGAATTTTAACAATGAAACAATCAGTGAGCTTGCGGGCAACAAAATGTAACAATTCTTTGTAGATTGTGTAACTTTAAAGTTTAGGTTGCAACCATGCTGTAGATCTGTTAAAATATCAAAACTTAATTGGAATTACTTCTTTCCACCGAAGTTTTCCCATGTACTAAAGAAAGGATGGAAATTGGCTTATGCCACTTGACCCAAAAAGAAAACAACAAATTATAGAAGAATTTGCTACCCATAAGGGCGATACAGGTTCCCCTGAAGTACAGGCTGCACTCCTATCAGAACAAATTAAAAATTTAACATCCCATTTAAAAGAACACACTCATGATGTCCACTCAAGGCGGGGCTTGCTCTCTATGGTTAACCGCAGAAGAAGACTCCTGCAATATTTGCTCAAAAAAGATTCTGATAGATACAAATCAGTTATCGAAAAATTAGGTTTGGCCAAATAATCTCAAAGTTTAAAACTCAAAACTCAAATCTGCAATTCAAATCTCAAAAGTTTTCCTCATATTTAAATTCTAAATTGTAGTTTTGCCATTTGCGTTTTGAGATTTGAGTTATTAAACTCATCTGAAGTTTCAGATCTATTCTTGACACAGTGCTTACAATAGTAATTAGGAGTTTAAATCCATGATTTTTAAAAAGATCAGCTTTAACGGAGGCAGAACTTTCTTTATAGCGCCTACCTGGAATCAACTTGGGCATTTATGTTTTAAGCTAGGTAGACTTATTAATGCGGCAGACAAAAAATATGACCGGATCGTAGTTATTGCGAAAGGCGGACTTACCTGGTCACGGGTGCTGGCAGACTATTTAAATATTCCGGAGATTGAAGCGGTCAGGGTCAAGCTTTACCGGGGGATAAATAATACCTTCAAAAAGCCGGAAATAATCCAGCCTGTTAAAGCGGATATTACCGGTGAGAGGATTTTACTATTTGATGACGTTGCCGATACGGGACAAACTATGGAATTTGTAAAAAAGCTGCTTTTAGATCAGGGAGTTAAAGTGATAGACACGGCCACACTTTTTTATAAACCTTCATCAAACATAATACCTGATTTTTATGATCACCAAACTGATGCCTGGATTGTTTTCCCGCACGAAATACGTGAATTTATAGAGGAAACGAGTAAAGACTGGCTGGAGAAAGGTCTTTCGTTAAAGCAGGCAGAACAGCGTTATTTGCGCTTAGGTTTACCTGAAGACCAGGTAAAATATTTCCTGAATTTGCAATGGGGGGCTGGTTAGTGTACAATTGCTCTCGGCAGATTGGAAATTGCAAAGAGGTAGGTAAGTAAATTAACTATTTCTTCTACAGTTTCCTAATCTCCCTTAATAAATAATAAGTAACAAGATATAAGAAACAAACAAATTTCAAATTATAATGACCAAAATTTGGAATTTGAATAATTAAATATTGATTTTTGTTTGGAATACTTGGATACTTGTTTCTTGGAAAACTTAAATTAATGCATAAAATAATAACAAAAGAATTAGACTTAAACGGTAAAAAGATTCGTCTGGAAACCGGAAAACTAGCCCTGCAGGCTGATGCTGCGGTTATGGCAACCATGGGCGAAACCGTGGTGCTTGCAACCGTTGCCACAAAGCCCCTAACCGAGGATAAAGGTTATTTTCCTCTCTCCGTTGAATACGCCGAAAAATATTACGCCGGCGGAAGAATCACCACCCAAAAATTTATAAAAAGGGAAACCAGGCCTTCCGAAAAGGCAGTTTTATCAGGCCGGGCAATTGACCGCTCAATAAGGCCTCTGTTTCCGAAAGACTTTAAAAACGAGGTCCAGGTTATTATTACGGTTTTGTCTTTTGACGGGGTTAACGATCCGGCTCTTGTCGGGTTTATCGGAGCATCAGCTGCACTTTCCATTTCCTCTGTTCCTTTTTACGGACCTATCGGGATAACCAGGATTGGAGCAAAGGATGGCAGTATTGAAATTAACCCCTCAATTGAGGAGCTTGAGCATCTGGACATGATTTTGGATGTTGCTTCAACCGCTGACAAAGTTGTCATGATTGAGGCCGAAGGTAAGCAAATCCCCGAGGATAAAATGTTTGAATCAATCAAGCTGGCCCACAAAGAAGCCCAATCCCAAATTAAATTTATAAATGCTTTCGCCAAAGAAGTAGCCAGACAAAAAATGGAATTTGTGCCTGTTGCTGATCAAATTGAGGGCCCGCTCCTTACGGAAGTCAAAAAAGATATTAAAAAAGCTATCGAAGATGCGCTGTTTTCGGAAGATTCAACATGGCATGAGGCAACAGGTGAGCTTATAAAAGCCGATATTGGTGTTAAATATGCTGAAAACGAAATAACCCCTATTCAGATTTCGGCAATTTTTGACAAAATCGCGAAAGAACTGATGAAGGATTATGTTTTAAATAAGGGTAAACGGGTTGACGGAAGGACGATGGAGGAAGTCAGGCAAATCTCGGCTGAGATTGACATTTTACCAAGAACGCACGGTTCGGCTATTTTTAACAGGGGAGGCACACAGGTGTTTTCTATCGCAACATTGGGTCCTTTGTCCGTTTCCCAGACTCTTGAAGGGATGGAGGGGGAGTCTACAAAGCCGTTCATGCACCACTACAATATGGGTATCAATCCTTTCTCAACAGGCGAGGTAAAAAGAATCATCGGTCCTTCAAGACGCGATATCGGACACGGCAACCTGGTTGAAAAATCGATTAAACATGTTTTGCCTTCGGAGGAAGTGTTCCCATACGCAATGAGGGTTGTATCCGAAGTTATGGGAGCTAACGCTTCAACTTCCCAGGCTGCAGTTTGTGCCTCATCACTGGCTCTTTTGGATGCCGGAGTACCGATTGAACCGGTTGCAGGTATTGCAATGGGACTTGTCTCAAGCGACAAAAAATTCCAGGTTATAACAGACATGCAGGCTGTTGAAGATTTTTACGGGGAGATGGATTTTAAGATCGCCGGGACAAAAAACGGTATCACCGGAATCCAGATGGATACAAAACTTACAGGTTTAACTTTTGAAATTATCGAGGAAGCTTTACGGCAGGGCAAAGCCGCCCGCGAGGGAATCTTGGCTAATATGGCAAAAGTTGCGCCTAAAGAAATCGAACTTTCCGAATACGCTCCAAAAATTGAAATCACTCACATTAAGCCTGAGGAAATCGGAATGTTAATTGGTCCCGGAGGCAAAAACATTAACGGAATTATTGCTAAAACCGGAGCACAAATTGATATTGAAGATGACGGAACCGTGATGGTTTCCTCAATGGACGGGGAAGCGATTAAAAAAGCTCTTGAAGCTATCGAAGGAATGTTTAAAAAAGTCCAGCCAGGCGAGGAATACGAAGGAAAAGTTGTCAGAATTGCCCCATTCGGAGCATTTGTTGAAATATTACCGGGCAAAGACGGACTCGTTCATGTTTCCCAGATGGCGACCCACAGGGTTGAAGACCCTTCAGAAATAGTTTCCGAAGGCCAGACAGTTAAAGTTAGGGTTGTTGATGTTGATTCGATGGGAAAAATCGGTTTGTCAATGCTTTTTGGTGATGACAGAAAGCCTGAGACAGAAGGACGACCTCGAGGTGGAGGCGGAAGCTTTGGTGGAGGATTCGGTGGAGGAGACCGGGGCGGATACAGACCAGGTGGTGCCCG
>JACPKO010000070.1 GCA_016186985.1 Candidatus Daviesbacteria bacterium | reverse complement strand
TTCTTAGCGCTAAGGCTCTATATCATTACCTTAATCCTCATCTTTCCCAAACATAAATAAACTACGAATAGTATAATAATTCTCCCAACTACCCTTTAGAATGCTCAACAGCTTTTTAGATCTTCTTTTCCCTAAAACCTGTATTGGCTGTGGAAGATTCGGCGGATATTTTTGCACAAATTGTGCCGGAGAAATCAAACAAACAGAGCTGGTTTGCCCTTTTTGCGAGCGGGCATCACTGGGAGGAGCAGTTCATGCGGTTTGCAAAAGGAGGTTTGGTCTTGACGGGCTTTGGAGTTTAGGCGTATATCAGGGATCTCTTAGGGTAGCAATCCAAAAACTGAAATATAGATGGGTGAGAGAGATGGCTAAAGATTTAATTGATATAACTTTAGAATACTGGGTAAAAAATCCGCCAATACTTTTGGATAGGATCAAAAAAGACCAAGGGAAGGCCTGGGTTATTAGCGCAGTGCCGCTTCATCCGGCGAGGCAGAAGTGGCGGGGGTTTAACCAATCAGAACTGCTTGCTAAACTTTTCGCCCAAAACTTGGGTTTAACTTATCAAAATACCCTCAAAAGGATAAGGAATACTAAGCCTCAAATAAAACTTCTGTCAGCAGAAAGAAAACAAAACATCAAAAATGCTTTTGAATTAGCTATCAGTCGTCAGCTGTCAGACGTCAGCATTCTGTTGGTTGATGATGTCTGGACCACAGGTTCAACCCTAAAAGAATGTTGTTACGTATTAAAAAGGAATGGAGTGAAAAGTGTTTGGGCGCTAACAATTGCCAGGTAATTATTCGTCAACGATGAATCCCTTAACCTGATGGTCCCACATTTTTTTGAATGAGCCTTGTGGTCTCTTAAGTAATTCCTCCGGAGTTCCGTCCTCAATAATTTTTCCATCCTCAATAAATACGATCCGGTCCATCTTTTTTAATGTCGAAAGTCGGTGGGCGATAGCGATAACTGTTCTTCCCCTCATTAATTTATCAAGGGAAACCTGGATTGCGTATTCGGACTCTGAGTCAAGGCTGCTCGTTGCTTCATCAAGAATAAGTATTGGTGCATTTTTCAAAAATGCCCTGGCAATTGCAACTCTTTGTCTTTGGCCTCCGGAAAGTTTTACACCCCTTTCTCCAACTAAAGTTTCGTAGCCCTGGGGCAATGCCTTAATAAATTCATGAGCTTGTGCCTGTTTTGCGGCAGCAAATATTTTTGCATCGGATGCGCCCGGATTGCTGTAGCCTATATTTTCCTTGATACTTCTGTGGAACAGGCTTGTGTCTTGAGGGACAAAAGCAATAGCACGCCTTAAACTCTCCAGCGTTACACCCGAAATATTTTGCCCGTCAATTTTTATTTCTCCGGCGGAAATATCAAAATGTCTTAGTAAAAGCGCAACAAAAGTAGTTTTACCTGCGCCGCTTTTGCCTACCAGTCCTACTTTTTGGCCGGCACTGATTTTGAGCGAAAAGTTCCTAAACACTTTAGTGTTTTCATAATTAAAATCTATTGACTCGACTGAGATTTCCCCTTTGGAAATCATAAAGTCAATGGCCGCAGGGGAATCAACAATAATATGTTTACTTAAGATTTCCTCAAGTCCCTCCCGTGCTTCCCCAAAATTCCTTGCCCCCTCCTTCATTTCCTGGCCAATAAAGAAAAATGCCTGGCTTAAATCTAAAACTATGGCGAGAACCATAATTATTACGCCTAAAGTAATTATTTGGTTTTGAAAAAGGTAAATTGAGGTCCAGGTCATAAAACACATGAATAAAAAAATCATTGCCCCGTTTATTACCAGTATCCACTCGCTAAAAAACCAATGCGAAAGTCCTGCCTCAGTCTGCTCATCTATGTATTTTTTTATATAAGCCCTCTCTCCTGAGACATAGGCATTTTCGTGCACAAGTGAAATGTTTGACAAAGAATCCACAATTTTACCCTTAAGGCTAGATAAAGATTTTGCAAACCTGAATGAATATCTTTGAAGCTTCCTTGAAAGATAAGCATTAACACCAAGGAATATTACTGACCAAAAGAATACGATCAGGCCAAACCGAAAATCCGCAATGGATGAGATAACGATATATATGATCAGGCCTAAAAGTATTGGATAAAACTGCCAGAGGGTTTTTTCATAAAGCCTTTCAGAGCCTTCAACAGCATTTGTGACTTTATTGGTCAAAGCGCCTGCAAATTTAGAGTTAAAGTAATCTTTACTGTGTAAAGTTAAGTATTCATAAAGAGACTGATAGCCGGTTGAGCGCAGCCACATAAACCATCGCATGCCTGTAAAACCGCTTCCTCTCCATAAATTTCTTCCTATAAAATGCAAAACAGGATACGCTATTGCCCAAAACCAGATATTGTTAAAATCGGTATTTTGAGAAATTGCATCAGTAAGGTTTTTTAATACAACAACTAAATATCTGTCTATTGCTGTTGCGATAAACACAAAAAAAAGTGCTGCAAAAACCCAGCCCTTATAAGGCTTTGAGGCATAGAGCCCGAATTTGAAGGGATTTTTTGGAATTTTATCTGACATCTATGAATTATATCAGGAATGAGGCTGAAAAGATTGCATGCTCGCTAGAAAATATGGTCTGCTTTGCATATAATACAAAAACCTAAGGAGAGGTCGCATAGTTGGTCTAGTGCGAGGCAGTGCTAATGCCTTGACCGGGTAACCGGTCCGCGAGTTCGAATCTCGCCCTCTCCGCAACGATGGACATTTATGATAAACTAATCCAAATGCCCAAGTTTCATAAAAAAGATTTATTATCATCACCCCTGGACACTCCGGAATTGCCTCCTGGACACCTGGACGGTTTTGATCCGTATTTAGATTATTATGACCCTGTCAGGACTTTAATTTCCTGGAAAGCGCCTTCAAGGCCCTACCGAAAGAAAGAGCGTTCTTATTACACCACGGTCGTTTTATTGATTTTGTTAGTTTCCCTGATTGCTTTCCTCTGGGGGGAAAGGTTGCTGATTGGGGCGCTTTTGGCACTTGGGTTTTTGGTGTATGTTTTAAACCATACCCCTCCGGGGGAGATTGATTATAAAATTTCTACCCAGGGTATTATAATTGGGGACCATTTTTACCATTGGGAAGAACTGGATTCTTTCTGGTTTTCAGAAAAAGAAGGAATAAAGATTCTAAATGTCCTGACTAAATTCCGCTTTCCGGGCCTTTTGATGATGGTTATGGGGGATACACCGGAGGATGAGCTGAAAGTGATTTGCGCCAGGTTTTTGCCCTTCCACGAAATAGCCCCTAAATCAACCCTGGAAAAGTGGAGTGAATCTTTGCAAAAAAACTTTCCCCTGGAAACCCCGCAAAAATAGCTGAAATTAGTTTTCTCACCTCTTTTTTAGTAAAATACAGCAAGTTTGCCCTCGTAGTTCAATGGATAGAACACCGGATTGCGGATCCGGCGGTTGTGGGTTCGACCCCCGCCGAGGGCGCAACTTCAGTCTTAATATGGACCTGGAAACAAAAAAATTTTTCTATTTCAAATATGTAAAAAAATCTGGGGAACCAGATAAACCCCCTTTTGATCCAAAAAAGGAATATGAATTGATGGAGAGATGGGATACATGGGAAGGGAGACCTCAGGTTTGGGCAACAAAAGGTATCTTTACTGGCTCAGACGCAAATCGTCTCGAAAGGCTAACCTCAAGAGTTAATAAATTAAGGAGAGATGATTTTACCGGCGTATTTAGATGGCAGGATTTAGTTAAGTGAAAATTTGGTGGGGTCACAGAAGAACCTGTGCTTCGCAGTGTGTAACTATCTAATGTTGCTTAAAAAAATGGAGGGTTGTCCGAGCGGTTTAAGGAGATTGTTTCGAAAACAATTGGCTGCGTAAGTGGCTCACAGGTTCGAATCCTGTACCCTCCGCACAGGATGTGCCTCCGTAGTTCAGTGGATAGAACGTCAGATTCCGGATCTGAAGGTCGGAGGTTCAAATCCTCTCGGAGGCGCTTAATATGAAAAGAGAATTTTCAGCTGGCGGCATAGTTTTAAAAGACGGCAAAGTTTTGCTTATAAAAAACGCAGCCATGCGCGACCCCAAAAAAGCCTATTGGGGATTTCCTAAAGGTCATATACAGGAAGGAGAGAAGAGCGAAGAGGCTGCTGTGAGGGAAATTAAAGAGGAAACCGGGATTGAGACTGAAATTGTTAAAAAGCTGGGGGACTCAAGGTATGTATTTACAAAAGAGGGCCAGAAAGTTTTTAAAGTAGTGGTTTATTT
>JACPKO010000069.1 GCA_016186985.1 Candidatus Daviesbacteria bacterium | reverse complement strand
TAAGTTAAAGTATTATAAATGTAAATCTTTCTTGTATAGTTCGAATCCCTTCAGGGTTCTTACATTTTACCACTTTCCCATTTTGAAATGTTGCGTAAAATAAGGGAATTTTTACTGCTATTTTCTAAAACTACTGGCGGGGACGATGTCCGGAACTTTGAACCGAAAAAGTGGCTTAAATTTGAGGATATTGATAAAAGTATACAGGAATTACGGGCGATCTACAAAGTTCATCCGGAATGGTTTGAGACACCGAAACCGAAATCCATGACTGGCAAAAGCGAAGTAGATTATCCATCTATTTCTTAGTAAAAGTCATTGACTGAAAAAATAAAACGTCTTAAATTATACTTATTGGCTCCTTGAAAAGCTGGCGGGATGCTTCCGGACTCTTTGCTGATTATTAGGTCAAGTCGCCTTTACCTCTCCTCCCTAGAGACTCTTTCGTTTTTAGGGTGGGGAGTAAGCGTAAAGGTCGACCCCCTGTATTAATCAGTAACAGGAACTAAGTAAATCTATGGTTAAACCAAGATTTGTGATTTACAAAGATCGCGCAGGATACTATCGGTGGTACCTTCAAGCTATTAATGGCGAGAAGGTAGCTGCTAGCGAGGCTTACACCTCGAAGCAGGCTGCCATAAATTCTGCTCATCGCGTAAAGCAGATTGCTTACTCAGCTGATATTGTGGATTCCACAAATTAGTTGATTAAGTTTTCCCGTCAGCTTTTCAGGGAGTTTTTATTGTTTGATCAAAAGTTTCATTTGGAATATATCCGTACTTCTTACCCCTATGGCCAATAAAGGTAACCATATACTTTTCTAACTTTTTAAAATCTTCACTACTTTGTTTATAAATTTTTAAGTCATATTCTGCATTCGCTGTACGGGTAATTGCAGCAATATCGCCTTCTTGTGCTAGTTTTGTATAACGTAATGGACCAGTACCTAGTCTAAAATCAACATTATTCCCTGCTTCAAAAGTAACTCTCGACTCATCTTCTAAATTGTCCAGATCTAAATATTTTATTTTCACTAAGGCAGAGTAAGTAGGCTTTTCCCCTCGGGCATTAGGGATTGTAAGGGCTGGAAAAAAATCAAAAGCATCTTTGCTTAACCAGAAATACTGCGACCCTTTTGATTCAGGAGTGCCAGGTTCTGCATTTATACGAACAGTGTCTGCATGACCCAGCATCAAAAGCATTGTATTCGCTTCAATTTCTTCGATCTTAGATGAAATTCTTTGATCTTCGTCGTAAAGTAGCTTCCATTCTGGGGCTGCCGTATTAATTGGAATTACCGGTGTATATAAATCCCAATCTTGAGAATGATAAGCGCCATAGAAATTTTCCCAATCAAAACCGACTTCTTTAACGCGTTCGGGTGATAGACCAATAGCAGCCTCGACGTTTTGTGTCATTCCAGGTCCAGTAAAATTGCCTGAAGTAACGATTAAAGTTTGCTGATTAGAATTTTTATAGCCAAATAACTTTGCGTGCATTATTCTTTTGCGATTTAGGACCGATACAGACGCCCCGCAATCTAAAAGTTTTTCCACAAGCTGCTTACTCGTAAGTTTCTGAGAGGTACTACCCGCAAACATCGCAAAAACTCTTCCACCTCTTTTGATATGATTCTTAAAAATATCGTAAAAACGAACCCCTCCATTATAGTTTCCGAAACCCGAAAGGATATAAATGTCACCTACCCCCGGAGTTACGTTCTCAATCCAATGCTCCTCTAACAAACCCAAAAGAGTCTTTTTTCCTTGAGTACTGTATATATTCGGCTGTAATAAAAATTCGTCAGTTATCATAATTATCTTTGAAAAACTAAAATAGATTCTTTACTAATAGAATTTTTTGAGTGCATATCGTAGCGATTATAAGCTTGTACTGGCTCAATAGAAACCTTCTTAAAACCAACTTTTTTTGCTAACTCACCTACTAATTCGGGAGTTTCCATGGTAAACCAATTCGATCTTAGCTTAATACGATTAGGACCAAGAACCCAAAAATTCTTAGAGCCGATTTTTTCTATACTATACAATTCCTCAAGAACTCTCAACATAGAAACGCAATATCGAGCAAACGCGTAGGGAGCCGCTTTTTTTCTAAAACCAGCTTCGGAGTCCTTGTTGATTTCTTCGTAAATATAATTTATCACCTCCTGAACTGTAGAAGGTAAAATAGAAACGTGTTTTCCAAAAGAAGTTTTATCCGCAATCGTAACATCACGAGAGCCAATTAGCTCTTTTTCCCTCTTGAGAATTTCTTTTGGATGTATTAGGCCCAAAGCGACCATAGAAAGTCTATACGTATCTACGTAAGGGAGAGCCGTTGCGTAGGGAGGAGAAGAAACAGATCCGTTAACTTTTATTTTTATAATATCTTTTAGATTTCTAGAATCAGCATTGAATAATTGCGTGTCTTTTCTTTTTTTAATACTAAATTCCTTTATCCATTCAGCATGTTTAATAGATATCTCTTTAAAAGTAGTCTTGAAGGTATCTAACAAATCAAAATCTATAGGAACAGTATCCCGTCTTCTTATGCGTAGATCTTTTGGATTCTGGAGGCTGTGGTCCCTTAAAAGATTACTCATGACTACTTGGGCAATAATTCTTTGATTGCTATCAAGTTGTACGAGATGCCTTTGAATAAATTCTAATTGATTAAATTGCTTTCTGGGAAACCACTTAAGTAAGTAGTCTTTTGTTTCGGAGTCAAAAAAATTTTCAGACTTTGAATTTGAAGACCACCTAATTTCCCCTAGGGCGGGTATCTCCTCATAAATCTTTTTTGCTTTTGCTAATAAACAAGCAAACGGATTTAATTCAACTCCTATTGCGTTATATCCTAAATCGCGTGCTTCCACCATGGTCGTACCCGACCCCATAAATGGATCGAGAACAATCGCAGTCGAGTTAAAATTAGCGAGCATGAGTGATCTTGGCATTTGTGGGTTAAAGCGTCCTTTATATTCATGTAATCCATGAGGCCCATATCTACGAGATTGTGTACGCGCTGATTTGCCATTAAAAGACTCTCTTATGCTCTGCAAAGATGGATAAAAAATGCTCCTATAAAAGACGCTCTTTATATAAGTTAACCTCTTAGCTTTTTCTAAAGATAATCCTTTTACAATCAGAGTCGAATTTCTTTCTATTTTTCCTTCTTTTACGATCCCCCCCCATCTTTTTATTTCCTTTGCTAAGAAGTTTTTCTCGTATTCGAATAAATTGTAGTCAACAATTTGAATTTTTATTTCCGTCATAACTTTTGTACTACCAAGATGTGTTCGATGCCCAACCGTCCGATTCCTTGGAAAGAACTTCGTTTACGATCTACAATTCTTTGCATTTTTTCGATCACCTTCCAGCCAGTTAGATCACAAGCGTTTTCAACAATTTTCGTATTATCAATCAATCTGCCTTTAATTACAGAATCTCCAACGACCCAAAACTGCAAAGCGTTGGGCTTAGTAATCTCGTGTAGATTCTGAAAGATGGAAACGAGATCATTTTGAAAATCAAACTCATTCTTCTTGCCAGTACCCGAGTAAAAAGGTCGTGCGCCAATTTCTCGCTCACGAGACCAGAGTGGATCTAACCCCAACCAAAACATGCGGTATTTATGGTAGAGCCAGTATTCATAGGCATTGGGGTAAGGAGGAGAGGTAATAATTAAATCAATATCGCTAATATTACTATAAGTATTTTTATCTCGTGCATCACCTTGAATAACAGATGATAACCCTTTCCATAATTCGGGCTCTCTATTTTCAAAAAATCTTTTATAAACAAAATCAAGGGAATTAGAAATAATTTTAACAATTTGACTTCTGTCCAAGCCTTTTTCAATTGCAACATACTGCGTATCTGACTTTTGATTGGAAACCTTAACGATAACTCTACTAATTGAAAATTTCAGTAAATCAGAAATATGATTTGTTCCAGAATATTTATTAATTAAAGATATTGAGGTCGAAAGTATATCCTGGGCGTCTTTGTTGAACCAATGATCAAGATTTGGAATAGAAAGAAATTTTCTATTTGTTGAATTTCCTGATTTCTTTAGCTTAAAGACAAGCTCTTCACTCCTAGCTTTAAAATGAACAAGATCTAACTCAGAAAAATGTTGAGAATAGACTCTTTGAAGCAAACCTGCCAAACCATTAACATCAATACCATAAACATTATGTCCCGCATTTAGGCCTGCCCTAAGAGTTGTTCCACAACCAGCAAAAGGATCGAGTATGTTTAATTTCTTCGAAGAAAAAGCGTTTATTATGCTTTCGGGAATAGGGGGTATGAATCTTGCCGGATAGGGATGTAAATCAGTTATATCCCCCCGACTCGATTCGTTCGGAAACGACCAGTCAGTAGATTTTAACACAGCAACTCTGTTTATTAGACTGGTTTGCATAATACAAGTATAGCTAATGTATTAAAAAATCCCAGTGACCTATATCCACAGTCATAATCCAGTTCAAAGTAGGACATCTGGCGGAGACGGGAGGATTCGAACCTCCGGTGGAAATGAGTAATTTTTTCTCTAACGACAAATGGATTTTATCAATTACCTGAGCAATCAATTCTCTCGTAAGAGAAGCAGCGATAATGGTGTTGTTTATACTATTTCTTGCACTCGCCAATTTGTCCTGCCAAACATGATTTTTATTATCAAAAATCCAGTTATGGAAGTACAAGTACATATTATGGATTTCCATAACAGCACAAATTTCCGCTATTTGCTTCCAATTTTTTCCACCACAAACCTCATACGACAATCGTGTGATTGCCGGTCTCAACTGAGCAATTTTAATTCTTTTTGCCAATAAAGGTTCTGTAAGATCAAAAAGTTTCTTATCTTTTTCTTTGAGAGTTTCGAAGTATGCCGGAATTAAAGGACTCACTACCTCTGCGGTTTCCTTCATGTAATCAAAATAATTGTCCTTTTGAAAAATTCGCATAACTTATTTCAATATTCCTTAATCAAAACACCCGGGGCTTTTTAGACCCCCACGGTTTAATCCCGCAAGAATGGCGGTGGGTAGAGGATTCGAACCTCTGTGGCGCTTTTTACACGCCCGTGGATTAGCAATCCACTGCTTTAAGCCGCTCAGCCAACCCACCGCCATTCCGACGGGATCCTCGAAAAATATATTCGCTT
>JACPKO010000002.1 GCA_016186985.1 Candidatus Daviesbacteria bacterium | reverse complement strand
CCTGTCGGAGTAAAGCAAATTTTGTTCGCCCGCTGGCATATTTAAAACCAAACATCAGCCTGTTACGCGTTAGATAATAATCGGTAAGGAATGATCCGACTTCAGTTGTCTGGGAAACTTTGTGATAAATTGAAACCTGGCCGTTATAGAAAATTTTAAACCCGGCCTCAATAACCCTTTTTGAATACTCGGCGTCCTCAAAATAGGCAAAGTAATTATCGTTAAACAACCCGACTTTTTCCAAAACCTCACGGTTAACCAAAAAACAGCAGCCGGTTGCAAAATCAATTTCCAATTCATTATCAAAAGTCCCGTCATCAACAGAATCAATACCGCGGTGAATACTCATTACGTTTTTCCAGTCAAATGTTCCTCCGGCAAACCAAACCACTTTTCCCTCGTCTTCCTTTTTATACTTGTCCTTATAAAACTCATAGCCCGGGGCAAATAAAATCTTGGGCGCAACAATCCCTACTCCGGGGTTTTTTTTAAAAGTCTCAAGAAGCCTCTCCAAGAGTTTTTCATCGGGGGTTAAAGCGTCGTTGTTAATTATCAAAACAAAATCCGCGCCCCAAATTAGTGCATGTTCTATTCCGCGGTTGTATCCTCCTGAAAAACCTTTATTTACCCCACTTTGCAGAATATCAACTTCCGGGTATTTTTTTGAGGCTATGCTTACGAAATTATCTGACGACCCTTGATCTACAATGATAGTTTTCAGTTGATAGGATGAAGGATATAGTTTTTGCAAAGATTCCAAAAGCTCGAGCGTATCTTTTTCTCCATTGAAGTTAACGGAAACAATAGCAATTTTTATCATCCGTAAATTTTTTAACACCAGAGATTAATTGTAGATTGTAAATTGTAAATTGTAAATTAAACGCATGATGTATTAAAGCACACTTAGGCACCAGGAGGAGCCCTCTGAGTTTGGGATTTTGTTGCAATTTTTCTCTGCTAAATTTCTATCAGTGCTCCAATCAAGCAAAGAAGTACCTATCTGCTTATAACAACTCTCTTTATTATTGCCACTCACGAGAGAACAAAAGCTCACCATTTTATCAAGATCCCCTACAAACCTGTACGCCATTGATGATATCACCCCTGATACGCAGACATCTTTAATATGTTCTGATGGCATTTTATTACAATTATCCCTCATGATCTCTTGTGAGGATGTAAAACCCACCTGATTTGTCCCGATAGTTTTAAAACATCGATCCTGATATACAGCTGGTATCTGAAGGCACAAATTTGCAACCTTTGTAAAATCCTGGTTTTCTATAAGTGCAAAATAAGAACTCTGGTATTGCCAGCAGAGCGCTTGGTAACTTTCCTCTAAGGCATTGCAGGGATAAAAGGGGTCACCTGTTTTTAAGTATTTACTTTTATGATCATTTGAAGTTGATGAAGAGGAATTTTCCATAAATACCCCTGAATAACACCTCTCTTTTGGATCTTGGTTGCCTAAAGTATCACAAAGTTTTAAAGACTCTTTAAGCTCCATGTCTGTTGTAAACATGGCAGCATGGCCCATGCCATGAAGGCACTCATTAAATTCCAGAGGCTTCTGGTAATCTTCCGCCTTGCCACAAACTGTGGGGAAATGGGTAGTCAGGTTGACCTTACTGTTTAATTGCTCATTCAGGTAGGCTTCCATAGTCCCATGGTAGCAGCCTCCGTGACAGGTGGAATCACACTGGGCGTAGACTTTTGCTATATTTTTTTGTTTTTCATATTCGCTCCTTGATAGGTAGTGAGTTACTTCGTGGCATCTGGCATAAACTTCAGGATATCCTTCATTGGTTTTTAGGAGTGCTAAAGTTTTAGCAAGGCCTAACCCGCTGTAAAAAACTTTTGCAGCCTCTTTATAGCAACCATCCCTTCCTCCTTGCTGATAACACTTATTAAGCTCACGCCTAATATAATTGTCAGGATCCTCACCATCTTTAATAATGTTAAAGGTTATTTTTTTAACCCTGCCATATTCTTTAATTAACCTGTCTAAACGACTTTTACATTCATTAAGGCCCTCGGGGAAAGCGCTGCAAACCGCTTCTGATTTCTCCTCCCAGCCAGGCACTTCCTGAAAAATTAATTCCCCTGCCGCAGCCTGGGCACATTTTAATTCAAATTCTAATTCTTTAATTTTTTTGCAACTCTGGATAATTTGTTCTGTTTCCCCAGAACCAGCAAGGGAAAATCCCAGTGAATCAATACAGCCTTGCTTGATGAGTTTAGATGCGGCATTCTCGCAAATGGAAGCCACCTCATCAAACCCCATTTTAAACCTGCCCATCATTAGTGAGGGCTGGTTTCTGCCGCATGAGAAAGAATAAATTGGGCCAAAGTTTTTCTCAAGGTCATTGCAAGGGTATAAAGGATCATTCTTTTTATAGAAAGTTTCAGGAGCATTCCTTACAAACTCCATGAAAACCCCATCAAAACAATATTCCCTGCCAGAAACAAGCTTTCTACACTCAGAAAGCGAGGATTTTAAATCAGTTGTGCTGTAATAGCTTGCTACCCCGTGCCCAATTCCATGAAGGCAGCTTGAGACAGGACCGCTATTTTCTGGTCCAAGTTTTTGACACGCATCATAGGCAACAGTGAGATTATCAAGATTTTGGGAGAAGGCTGTATCTAGAAAGCCATGATAGCAACCAAAAGCAAATTGGGTGGTACAAGCAGTAATAGACGGGAAGCCATTTTGTTTAAAGAGTAAGCTGCCTGCCAGATGAGCAAGGTCATGAATATTACCGGAAGAGCCTGCCTGACCTTTAAAGCTACTTATAACAAGTCCCCAGGCCTTCTCTGCCCCTGCCTCTTTGGCATAATCTTCTAAAGACTTAAATTGTAAATCAGAGGGAAGTTTGTTTAAATCTGGAATTTGCACAACCTTTTCTGCTTTGGTGTTAAAAAGTGAGGTAATTTTCGCTAAAAGGAGCGATAAACTATTTTTTAGGTTATCTATTAGAGTTGAGACGGGGTTGGATGTTTTTGAGAGATCCGAACCAGGTTCAGCCTCTACAATAAGGGTTCCCCTAAAATGGGGGAATAAGTGATCATGGAATTTAAAAGTGCCAATCTTTTTGGGTTTAAAGGTCCAGTCTTTTCCTGGCTCAATTTGCATCTTCGGATCAAATTCTGGATAGATCCCGTGGGTAGGGTGGACATTGGAGGCAGGCCATCTAGGGTTTGTGTCACTATTTTTAAAAATTACAGCTGAGTTTGCATCAATTGTGACACTGTTCGGCTCAAACCCGCCAGGCGTCATCTCAATCACCTGAACCTGCGAATGAGCAAATACTGGCTGTGGCAAATAAACAGCAGCAGCAATCAGTACAATTAACAAAAATCTCATCATTTTAAGCACCTCTCTTTCCAGGGATCAGGCAAACCGTAGCATAATTTAAGAAACTGGGAAGAATCAGCATGAAAGTTATAAGTGGAATACTTAACCAATTCACTGAAACATTCTTCTTGTTCTAAAGCGTCCCCGCTTGAACAAAGATTTATGGATTTATCAGTATTTCTATAATCAGTCTCAATTAGACGGGTGGCTGAACTGGCATAACACTTTCCCTTCAAATCTTGAGAAAGACCGAGGCAGTAATTTTTTATTCTATTAAGATCAAAGTTAAATTGGGCAGTTAAAACATAAAATAACCCTTCAAAGCAACGAGGTTGATTTTCTGTCTCTTCTTTGGAGCAGAATCTGATTAATTCATCCGGTTTATTCATAATATCCTGCCTGTATAAGGGCCAGCTTTCAGATAAGCATGAAGCCTTAGGAAACCCTGAGAAAGCACTACAAAAACTATCAACAGTATCTCTTCTCACTTCTTTTCCTGCAATTAAGGCAAAATCCTCAGGTTCTAGAGGCTGGTAAATCTGCATAAAAACTCCGTCAAGACAAACCTGGAGAAAGCTCCTTCCGTCCTCCTTAACAGCAATCTCATCGCACAATTTAATGGAGGATTTAATATCTGCGTTTGTTATATACATAGTTAAATGTCCAAGAGCATGATAACAGGAAGCCTGCTCTAAACCTGTAGGATTCCAGTTAGATCTTTTTTCGCAGATAGTTTTTAAATCCGGTTTTATTGCAATCACCTCTTCGTCTGTAAAAGATTCAGCTCTGAAGCGCTCCTGGAATCCTCCATGAATGCATCCGTTAGAACACAGTCCGGAAGGACAGCGGCTCAATACCTCTTTCCATTTAGACGGGTCCTTTTTGACTTCCCTGGCTGATAAATTGTGACCTAAAACATGGCAATAGGGG
>JACPKO010000073.1 GCA_016186985.1 Candidatus Daviesbacteria bacterium | reverse complement strand
GTACCTCAACAGGGACCTGCTGCAACTGCCCCTAATGATGAATTCGCCAAACAAATGGGCGCAAACACTTTAGCAGAACTTAAAACAAAAATTAAAACCGATCTGGAGGCAGAAGCCAAATACAATAACGAGCTTGATTATGAGGAATCAATCCTCCAGGAAGTTGAAAAAATCACAATTGTTGATATTCCTGAAGTTTTAATCCAGGATGAGCTCGCCAGGATGCTTTTATCTTTGCAAAGGAATGTTTCTGACCGCGGACTCCTCATGGAGGAATATTTAAAAGGCCAGAAAAAAACTGTTGAGCAATTAAAAGCCGAATGGAGACCTCAGGCTGAGAGAAACGTTAGAATGGAACTCGGACTTTCAGAAGTTGCCCGACAGGAAAATGTAAACATTACTGATCAGGAACTTCAGGCTGAAATTGATAAAATTCAGGATAACCGTGTGAAGCAGCAATTCACCCAGCAGGAGCCTCAAATGCACCTCAGACACGCATTAAGGCAGACAAAAACCCTAAATCTTCTCAAGACCATAGTTAAATAACCTATAAGTTGCATTTCGATGTATTCTTTGATATAATTCCTTCAAATATGCCAGACCGAAAAGCTTATTTAAATCCACATATTATAGATATTTTGCGACAAGTAACTCACCCTGAAAAAGGGGTATTGCTTGGTGATATTGTTGCATCTCCAGATGGTTTGTCCATGACGAATCTGCGCGCAAGACTTTGTGAAATTAGAGGTGTTTCAGAAGTTCCATTCTCATCGTTCCACAAAGAAATAGATGATTTAACAAGGGTTGGTTTAGTTACGCAAACTAGAGAAAGAGGTCGGGGTAGGGTTAATATGGTCCAATCAACCCGATTAGGTACAGTGACTTACAATGGTTTAGCTGAAGTCTTTGTGAGGATAGAAAAGGCTAGAAATGAATCCACAATTGGTGCATTCGTAGAAAGTGTGCCAGAACATCTCATTGGGGATATTATTAATGGGCTTCAGCAACGCCTTCATCCTCAAAACCCTTAAATTAGCCTGCAACCTTTCAGGTTGCTACGTATTGCTACGCAAAATTTTATTCAAAATTTCCTAAATTGTTAGTCAAAATGTTTTGGAGTATAATATAGGGCATTAAGGAGGTGTTTTTAACAGTTAAAAGTTTAAAGTGCAAAGTGCAGTTGGTATTCAATTTTGAATTTTGACCTTTGACCTTTGACCTTTGAATTTTGAACTTATTTGTATGTCATCAATTATAGTTAAAGCCGGGCCAAACGATAACAGCGATGCTGTAATCCGAAAGTTCCAAAAAAGGGTGCTTATGGACAAGGTTGTCCAGGAATACCGCGATATTATGTTTCATAAAAAGAATTCTGAAAAGCGCAAGGAGCGACTGGCAGAACGCGAAAGAAAAATCAGAAGAGCAAAAAGGTTAGCTAATAGCTAATCCAAATTCGAAGCACGAAATCCGAAATACGAAACAATATTGAATGTTTAAAAATTAAAAAATTAGAATTTTGAATTTGTTTCGAATTTCAATATTCGAATTTCGTATTTAATTCAAATGGAAGATAAACTCCGGGAAGACTTAAAACAAGCGCAACTCAGTAGAGATGAGGTTAAAGTTGCAACTTTAAGGCTGCTTTTATCCGAGCTGACTTACACTAAAGTTGCTAAGGTTACAGATTCTCTTTCTGATGAAGATATTATTGCTGTTATCCAAAAAGAAGCTAAAAAGCGTAAAGAGTCGATAGAAAGCTTTAATAAAGGTAATAGAGCAGATTTAGCGTCAAAAGAAGAGGCAGAACTTGCTATACTGCAAACTTATCTGCCGGAGCAAATCTCAGATGAGGAGTTGACTAAAGTTATAGATGAAGTTATAACTAATACAGGTGCGAAAACTCCTGCAGACATGGGCAAGGTAATAGGTGCAGTAATGGGGAAAGTTGGTCAAAGGGTGGAGGGAGCAAGGGTAAGCACTTTAGTTAGGGAAAAACTGTCATAAGGTAGATTTAAAATGATTAGCATAATTGTAAATTCAGACCCAAGATATCCGGTTAATAAGTTAGGCATCCAGGCAACTGTTCTTGAGATTTTAAAACAGCACAGGGTACACGGTAATCTGGAAATTGGGATTACTGTTGTCGGTGACCGGAAAATGCATGAGATCAACAAGAAATTCCGGGACCAGGATTCCAGCACAAATATTTTATCTTTTGCGTTTGAAGATCCTTCAACCAGCTCAAGCTTGCAGCATATCCCGAAAGTCGGGTTCGTTAAATCGCCTGATAAGGTTTTGCGGCTTGGCGATATCATGATTTCTTATCCTCAAATAATTAAAGACGCAGCCCTGGAAGGAGTGTCAGTGGAGGAAGAATTGAGGTTTTTGGTAGAGCACGGCACAAGGCATCTTCTGGGAGTTCACCATGACTAACTTCAAGAATTTCTAATTAACCTAATTTCTAATTGACCTAAGAAAATACCAATTTCTAAAACCCCAATTAGAAATTTAGTCATTTAACATTGATTAGAAATTAGAGTACTTAGAAATTAGAAATTTTAATTATGGTTTTCTATCGTAAATACCGCCCGCAAAATTTTGACGAATTGATCGGCCAGGATCATGTAAAAAAAACCCTGCTCGCCGCATTCGCAAGCGGAAAATTAGCACACGCCTATCTTTTTTGCGGCCCCAGAGGCTCAGGTAAAACTTCAACAGCCAGAATTCTCGCGAAGCTCGTTAATTGTGAAAGTCAGCAATCAGTCGTCAGCAATCAGTCGTCAGCAAAAAAAGCTGAAAGCCGAGAGCTGAAAGCTGATAGCGAACTTCCATGCAATAAATGCTCCGCCTGTATTTCAATAACCGACGGTTCCAATCTTGACTTAATTGAAATCGATGCGGCTTCAAACCGCGGGATAGACGATATCCGCTCCTTACGCGAAAAAATTAAACTAGCACCAAGTTCTTTAAAGAAAAAGGTCTACATAATCGACGAAGTTCATATGTTAACAGCAGAAGCGTTCAACGCACTCCTTAAGACCCTTGAAGAGCCGCCGGCTCATGTACTTTTTATTTTAGCTACAACTGAAGTTCATAAGCTTCCGGTAACAATTCTTTCAAGGGTTTCCAGGTTTGATTTTAAACAGGCAAGTCCCCAGGATTTAAAATTAGCCCTGACAAATATCACCCGGAAAGAAAAACTAAAACTAACTGATGAAATACTGGATCTGATTGCGCAGGTTAGCGAAGGAAGCTTTCGCGATGCCGTAAAAAATTTAGATCAGATTTCATCTTATGGTAAAGAGATAAGTATGGAGGAGGCAAGAAGCGTTCTTAAAGCAAACGATTTTTCAGAAATCACCTATCTTTTGGAAAAAATTATAGATAAAGATTCAAAAGAAGCATTAAGCCTGATTCAAGCCATAAATGAAAAAGGAATTAATATTAAGGAATTTATTAATTCAGTGCTTAGGACTTTAAGAAATATCCTTTTAATTAAAAATGGGGCGGAAGAGGGAGTGAAGCTGGAAATCGGAACCGGGAGATGGGAAATTCTGAAAATGCTTAGTGAAAAAATAAATCAGGATAAATTAATTTTATATCTGGAAAACTTCCATAAAAGTTTAGAGCAGTTAAAATATACTACAATTCCATCTTTACCTTTGGAAGTAGCGGTAGTGAAAAGCATAAATCAGTTATCAGTTCCCGGTTCTCAGTTGTCAGATAAAAGTCAGCCAGTTCTCGTTAAGCCTGTTTCTGAAACAGAAAAACAAAAAACAGATAGGCCAATGCCTGACACCAGACAACTGAAAACTGAGAACCGGGATATCCCTAGTGTTGAAACAATGCAGACCTCAGATGATGCTATAGTCATTACTGACAAATGGACTTATATTTTAGAAACTATCCGGCCTTACAATTACTCGCTTGAAGCTCTTTTAAAACAGGCAAAAGTTTTAAATTGTGATGGGGCAAACGTAATTCTGGAAGTACCCTATTCTTTCCACCAAAGAATTTTGGAGGCACCAAAATCAAAATCGCTCCTGGAATCCGTTTTGGCGGATGTACTGGGCAAGTCCGTAAAAATTACTACAGTTTTAGGCAAAAGGGTTTTAAGGCAGGAAGAGCTGGCAAATGTCGAGGTAGCCCAGGATGATGAAATAGTACGCTTAGCCTCTGAAATATTTAATTCTTGACATTGATTAAAATCCAATGTAAATTACTCTATGCCAGATGGCTAAGAATCCTATAAATTACTCGGCCCTTAAGAAAAATTCCCCCAAGATCTATAAGCTTATCAAAAAAGAAGAAAAACGCCAAAAAGAAGGTTTGGAAATGATCCCTTCGGAAAATTATGTTTCTGTCGAAGTTTTGCAGGCACTTGGCTCGATTTTAACCAACAAATACTCCGAAGGATTCCCCGGGAGAAGATATTACGGAGGGAATGATGTAATTGATGAAATCGAGAATTACGCTATTGATCTGGCTAAAAAATTATTCAAAGTACCCGAAGCCCTGGTTCAGCCTTACTCTGGGTCACCCGCAAATTTAATAGTAACTATGGCTGTTTGTAAGCCTGGGGATGTCGTGATGGGGTTATCCCTTGTCTCAGGCGGCCATTTAACCCATGGTGCAAACTTAAGTTTTTCCAGTATATTTTACAAGGCCGTTAACTACAGTGTCGGCAAGGACTGGAAAATTGATTTTGATGAGTTGGAGAAATTAGCAGTCAAAAATAAACCTAAGTTAATTTGGGTTGGAACTACGGCCTATCCTTTTAAATTAGATTATGCAAAATTCAGAAAAATTGCGGATAAAGTCGGGGCAGTCTTAGTTGCAGACTGCTCTCATATCACAGGTTTGATTATTGCCGGTGAGCACGAATCCCCCGTACCTTACTGCGATATAGTTATGACAACAACCCACAAAACTTTAAGGGGCCCAAGGGGGGCGATGATTTTGGCAACAGATATAGGTTTGAAAAAAGATCCTGAGTTAAAAACAAAGCTTGAGAGGGCTTTAATTCCGGGTGCCCAGGGCGGACCTCACAACCACCAGACAGCGGCAATTGCGGTTAGTTTGGAGGAAGCGCTTAAGCCATCATTTAGAACTTACGGTAAGCAAATTGCAAAAAATGCCGCGGTTTTGGCAAAGGAATTGGGAACAGTCTCCGAAACCCATTTGGTCTTACTTCCTTTAACTGATTATGGTTATGGAATGGGGTATCAGGCGCAATATGCTCTTGAGACCGCAGGAATAACAGTTAATAAAAATACAATTCCGGGAGAGCCGGTTTCACCTTTTTATCCGTCCGGAATAAGACTGGGGACTCCTGCTTTAACTACAAGGGGGATGAAGAAAAAGGAAATGATAAAGATTGCCTCCTGGATTAAAAGCGCGCTTGAGGAAATCCGCGGACACGACACGCCAAAAGAAAAAGAGCTCCGTGCGCAATATATTAAGGATTTTAAGAAGAAAATTTCCGGCAATAAAAACCTTTTGAGTATTAAAAGAGAGATTGCCCAATTCAGTCAAAAATTCCCTGTTCCTGGCATAGATTAGCCTTTTTCTATATAATTCCCTTGTAATGACAAAAATTATAAGGACCCGCTTCGTGCTTCGGTTTGAGAGATTGTACCTCGCACTCGCAGAACCTTGTAATTTTAGCCAGAAAAGCTTTTATGTTTAGAAAGGAATTAATGTATGTCTAAAATTATTGATGGGAAAGCCCTGGCAGATAAGCTTGGTAAAAAATTAAAGCAGGAATTGGGTAAGCTTAAAGAACGGCCTCTGGTTGTTAGTATCCTAATTGGCAATGATCCCAATTCCCTTTTATATACCCAGATGAAGCAAAAAAAGGCTGAGGAATTTAATATCGATTTTTTGCCGATGAAATTCCCCGTAAAATCTTCCTTTGAAAACGTTGCGCGGAAAATCCGGAGTTTAAATGAAACTTCCGAGGTCAAAGGGATTATGATCCAGCTGCCCGTGCCCAGGGATTTTTTAAGAGGAAAAAGCAAATGGGATCTAATTGACCTGATTGACCCGAAAAAAGATATAGATGGAATGGTTGGGAAAAGTGATTTTACTTCGGCTACAGTAAAAGGGGTAATGAAAATAATTGAAAATTTAAAATTGAAAATTGAAAATTTAGTATTCGGGGTTGTAGGCTCCGAAGGTGAGGTGGGAAAGCCCCTGGTAGAGCAATTATCAATGAGAAATGCAAAAAAAATACTTCGACTTGATAAAGTAAATCCGGAGTGCAATTTGGATGATTTAAGACTAGCTGAAGTTGTTATTTCCTGCACAGGAGTAAAGGGGCTTATAGACGCGGAGATGGTAAAAACAGGGGTTATTGCGATTGATGTGGGACTCGGAGATTTTGATCCGGAAGTTTACAGGAAAGCAAAAATGTATACCCCTAAATTTGGAGGGGTAGGGCCGGTGACAATCATTTCTTTAATGGAAAATATATTAGAAGCAGCAAAGAAGTAGTAGGTAGTATGTATCAAGTATTAAACAAAACTAGTATTTTTTTAACGATCGTAGAATTTTTTCGAGTATGAATAATTTAAAACTGGTTATTTTTGCTTCCGGGGCAGGATCTACAGCTGAAGTTCTCTTCCCTAAGGCTGCAGTCATACTTACAAATAATCCCGAAGCGAGAGTTATTGAAAGGGCTAAAAATGCAGGAGTTCCTGTTGAAATTGTTGAAAAAAATGGAATGAATTTAGAAGAGTTTGGCGGAAAAATCCTTAAGGCGCTATCTAAATATGAGTTTGATTTTATTTCCCAAAACGGATGGGAAATGATAACTCCCATTAGTGTTTGTCAAAAGTTTGCGGGCCGTATTACAAACAACCACCCGGCTCCGCTTGATCCGGGACACCCTGATTTCGGGGGGAAAGGGATGAAAGGTCTGGTAGTCCATCAAGCAGTTTTAAATTTTTTTAAAAAGGTTAGACGCCCGTTTAAAAGCGAAGTTTGTATCCACTTGGTCAATGAGGAGCTTGATAAAGGGGCTCTTTTGGCTTATAAACCAGTTGAGATTATGGAAGAAGACAGCGCTGAAAGCCTTCAGGCAAGAGTTAAGGAAATTGAGAAAAAATTGATAGCAGAGTTTTGGGATAAGGTTGAGAAAGACGGAAAATTGATGCCCATTCAAAGGCAAAACAGATTAATACGGCCTGATGAAGTCGGGTTTTTGGAAGAAGCAAAAGCTGAAGCTATTGAAGAATATTCACAAAGATAGTATGTTACTCATAGAATTAAAACTCTAGCTATTTGAGAATTAATATCATAAAATACATCCAATATGGGATTCATGGATAATATCAAACAACTTGGGGATCTAAAGAAAATGCGCGACCAGGCGCTCGAAGTGCAGAAAAAACTTGCCGGGATTAAAATCACTGTTGAGCATAAGGGAGTTACTGTTGTTATGACTGCAGACCAAAAAGTAATCTCAATTTCAGGAGATAATGACCTGCCTGCCGGACAGGCAGGTTTTGATAAAATTACCGAAGCAGTTAACGAATCACTTAAACAATCCCAAAAAGTTGCAGCAGAGGAGATGAAAGGTTTAATGGGCGGCATGGGAATGCCGGGAATGTAGTATATGACTGAGGGAAAAGGCGGAGATCCCATACCTAGAAGAGAATTATTAAAAAAACTTATCCCCACAACACATAAATACCTAAATGAACCTTTATTTGCAAAAAAAGGTGTAGTTTTGAGCAGACGCAGTGCTTTAAAGTTTATGGCGGGTTTTGGGTTGATTATGGCAATTAACTTAGAGGGCATAAAAGATTATGAGGCCTACCACAATACAAAAGATCCCCAACATGATCAAACTCAAGAAGAAGATAAAGGTAGGAAACCACCAGAAAGATCCAATAAACAAGATGTCTCAGAGGAAGGAAAACTCCTGCCGGGTTTTGTTCTAGCTGTTGTAGGTGGACCAGGAGCAAGAGCTGGTATCAGTAAAGTGGCAGAAGCGATTTCAAGCAAACTGCGCTTAGGAAAGGGTACTTATAAAGAAACTATACTAGAGACAAGTTTACAAATGGCTTCAGCGGTACTTGCGCAAGAAGTCTTTGCAGCTTTAAATATCAAACATACACCAGACTTGCTTGAATCTGATTACGGTAAACATCTGCTTAATAATCCGGCTCTGTTCTTTTCTATGGCTGCAGTTCAAGCACCTTTATTCGAAGAAACGCTTTTTAGACTAATACCATCGGAGGCGGCTGCATTAATAAAAAAGAACCCTGAACCACTAGGTGAAAAAAGTGAGTTATGGAAGGTAGGGATTCCTATCTCAGCAATATTTGCTCTTGGTCATAATTTTCAGCCCTCTGATGAGGGTCGTATGAAATATGTTAATTCAGTTCCATTAGCTCATTTCATGATGGGATTATTTTTCTGGCACCTAATGAGAGAAAAGGGATTTAATCATGCAGTCTTAGCACATTCTTACAATAATACGCTGGCGTTTGCCGTAGCTCAGTTTTTCCATAAAACTTATCCAAATGATCCTTTCCCTCCGAGTAAAAGATAAATGGTAGAATAAGCCTACAGTGGCTACTATTCCCAGAGTTGTTCGTGAATTAATAGAGGCTTTTGAGAGGCTTCCGGGTATTGGTCCAAAATCGGCTCAAAGACTGACTTATTACCTGCTGCACGCTCCTAAAGAGGAGGCGGAGAAGTTGGCAGTGTCTGCAATGGCGTTGAAAGAAAATACTGTTTTATGCCAGACCTGTTTTAATATCTCCGAATCTGATCCCTGCGAGATTGATACTGATTCCGGCCGGGACAAAAGTTTGATAGCGGTTGTTGAGGATCCGTTGGATGTTTTAGCGCTGGAGAAGGCCAATTTCAAAGGTCTTTACCATGTTTTGCATGGTGTTATTTCTCCTCTTGATAACATAGGCCCCGAAGAACTTTATATTAGACAGATTTTGCCCAGATTAAAAACCGGCGAAGTTTCGGAAATTATTATTGCGACTAACCCCACAATGGAAGGTGAAGCTACTGCGATGTATATTGAGCGGCTGATTAAGCCATTAGGAATAAAAACTACCCGGATTGCCCGGGGGCTTCCTGTAGGCGGGGATTTGGAGTATGCTGATGAAACAACGCTCTCAAGGGCTCTTGAGGGAAGGAAGGAGTACTAGATAGTTATAAACTCAAAAGTCAAAATGCAAAGGTCAAAAATACAAGTCAAAATTTAAAAGTTTTCTTACTTTTGACTTTTTAGTTGTACTTTTACCTTTTGCCTTTTAACTTTTGAATTAACATGAACGATACTTTTAAGCCTAATACCCCGCCTGATTCGATGGAATTTGAGGATTTAGAGAATGCTCAGAGTGCTTCGGCAAAACCGCAAGCACAACAAACTCAACAGTCGCAAAAACCCCAGGAGAATTTCAATGTTAAAGATGAAGTTGGCCAAGCTATAGAAACTGCCCAGCAGGCTATTACAGGCCCTACAGATCCTGCAAAAGTTGCCCAGCAGCAGGCAGAACAGGCAAAGAAAAAACAGGACGAGCAACAAAAAATCGGCCGGATTAAAACTTTTTTAAACCAAATGGCCCAGGATGAACAGAGATTAAAACAGCAGCGCCAAAATGAGCAGCAGACAAAAATGGAAGAGACGCAAGTCGAGAAAGAGGAGGCACAAGAGAAGGAAATGAAAAAACAGAAAAAGGAGCAAAGTTTCCAGGAGCAGCATATTCAGGCAGAACAAACTAAAGCGGAAAGAAAATTAGGAGTTGGAGGTTAGAAATCTCAAAACGCAAATTGCAAAACTCAAAACTGCAACACAAATATAAAAACTTTTTAGATTTGAAATATAGATTTGCCATTTGAGATTTGCCATTTGAGTTAGTAAAATCATCCAATGCTGAAGCTTTACAATACATTAACCCGCAAGATTGAAGAATTTAAATCTTTAAAGCCCGGAAAAGTCGGTATGTATACCTGCGGGCCGACGGTTTATGACTATACCCATATCGGACATTTAAGAAAATATATTGGCGATGACATTTTAAAAAAAGTTTTAAGGGCTAACGGATTTGAGGTTCACCATGTCATGAATATTACAGATGTAGGTCATTTAACCTCGGATGAAGATTCGGGCGATGACAAGATGGAAAAAGGAGCAAAAGAGCAAAACCGGACAGTTTGGGAAGTTGCAAAGTTTTTTGAGGATTATTTTTTCAAATCTACTAATGCCGTAAATATAGAACGTGCGGATATTGTTTGCAGGGCAACAGAGCATATAGGAGCTCAGGTTAAGCTGATAAAATTACTGGAAAAAAACGGTTTGACATACATAACTCCTCATGCAGTATATTTTGATACAACAAAATTCCCTAAATACGGACAATTGTCTGGCCAGAAACTTGAGGATAAAAAAGTCGGTTCGCGCTCGGATGTTTTTGTTGACAAAGCCAAAAAACACTCCGCTGATTTTGCCCTATGGTTTTTTACTGTAGGCCATTTTAAAGACCATACAATGAGATGGTCTTCTCCATGGGGCGAAGGGTTCCCCGGCTGGCACATTGAGTGCTCGGCTATGAGCATGGAGTATTTGGGGGAAAGTTTCGACATCCATACCGGCGGCATTGACCATATTGGAATTCACCATGAAAATGAAATCGCCCAAAGCGAAGGAGCTACGGGGAAGCAGTTTGTAAAATTCTGGGTTCATCATGATTTTCTAAATTTGGATAAGGAAAAAATGAGCAAGTCGAAGAAAAACTTTTTACGGCTTGAAGATATCGTTGGAAAAAGCCTGCCTGCCGGCAGGCAGGGCTTTGATCCACTGGCTTTAAGGTATCTGTATTTAACGGGGCACTACCGATCCGAAATGGCGTTTTCCTTTGAGTCATTAACAGGGGCCCAATCCGCCCTGAATAATTTAAGGGATGAGATTAGATTGTGGGATCAACCTAAAGAAGTAGTCGCACAATATTGGCAGAGATTCCTTGAGGCTGCCAATGATGATTTAAATATTCCAAAAGCACTGGCTGTTTTATGGGAGCTTGTAAAGTCCGAAATCCCATCATCCGATAAGTCTGCAACCTTACTTGAGATGGATAAAATCTTAGGGTTGGGACTGGAAGAATATATAGGTAAAAAAGTTGAGGTCCCTGAGGAAGTGCAAAAACTGATTGACGCCCGCGAAAACGCAAGAAAAAGCAGAGATTTTAAAAGGTCTGATGACTTAAGGAAAGAAATTAAGAAATTAGGTTACGAAATAGAAGATAATACCTCCGGTTACAAAATTAGAAAACTTTAATTGTTGATCTTCGTCAATGCTGTTTAAGTCTGTCAGGATTCCGTCAAGCCGATAAACGGATAAGGAGTATAATTTACTATAAGTTTAATTATTATGGCAGACGAACGAGGAGAAGTCCTAATTTTATCAGCTCAGGAGTCAGGAAGAAGAATACCGAAAACGGTTGAAGTTACAGTGTTGGGGCGTGAACCGATTAGCTCAGGCGAAGATCCTAATACTCATAGGATGGTTTATTCTAATAGAGCTTGGATTAAGGCTGAGGGTTTAGATCTTAACCACTTAAGAAAAATTATTCCTGGAGGCTATATTTTAGAAAAAGGATTAAGCGGTGGTAGAGAATTACTTGTTGAAACTCACGAAGTCTGGTTAGGAGGAAGATTAGTGCGGGCAGTGGCAAGCGACCCGCGGCCGCTTAACCAACGTAGTCCAAGATTCGTTACGTTGACAACTCCTTGATCTTCGTTGTTTTTTCGGCTAATATTTCTTTATGCCTCCTCTTTCTGACCGATTAAGACCCAGAAAACTTTCCGAATTTATCGGGCAAAAGCATATTATTGGCGAAGAAAAACTCCTTTATAAAGCAATTAAATCAGGGAATATATTCTCAATGATTTTTTGGGGTCCGCCGGGGGTTGGAAAAACTACTCTTGCCCGAATTATTGCAAACGAAATAGAAGCTGAGTTTATGGAATTTTCAGCTGTCACAACCGGGATTGCGGAGCTAAAAAAGATATTTGAAGGACTAAATGGACAATTAAAACTTGGGCAAAAGCAAAAAACCGTAATATTTATTGATGAAATCCACAGGTTTAATAAAGCCCAGCAGGATGCGTTTTTGCCTTATGTTGAAAATGGAGCAATTGTTTTAATAGGAGCCACAACAGAGAATCCCTCATTTGAGATTATTAATCCGCTTTTATCACGCTCCAAGGTTTTTGTTTTAAAACCTTTAGAAGATGATGAGTTGGAAGAAATAATACGCAGGGGGATAAAACATCTGGGAGTTAAAATACAAACGAAAGCAAAAGAGCTTTTAAAAGAATTTTCCAATGGTGACGCACGGGTAATCCTTAATACTTTAGAAATTGCAATCCCACGAACCGGTCCGACCGGACACGTTGGTGTTTTAACTAAAGAATTAATAGAAGAGGCTTTGCAGAAAAAAGCCTTGATGTATGATAAAAGCGGGGATGAGCATTACAACACAATTTCAGCTTTTGTTAAATCAATGCGCTCTTCTAATGTTGACGCGGCTTTGTATTATCTTGCCCGGATGGTGGATGCAGGCGAGGATCCTCTGTTTATAGCTAGACGAATGGTTATTTTTGCCTCAGAAGATATTGGAATGGCGCAACCCACAGCAATAGTTGTTGCAAATGAAGTTTTCCGTGCCTGTGAGACAATCGGATATCCGGAGTGCCAAATTAATCTTGCGCATGGGGTGACATATTTGGCCCTGGCAAAAAAAGACCGCTCTAGCTATGACGCATATTTTAAAGCGTTGGAAGATGTAAAAAAGTACGGTCACTTGCCAATTCCAATGAATATCAGAAACGCTCCAACTAAGCTTATGAAAGAGATTGGGTATGGAAAGGGGTATGAAATGTATTCCAGAGATAGCTTGCTACCAGAAAAACTCAAAGGAAAAAAGTACTTTAAGTAATCCTCACAACTTTTCTTTTGTCACTTGTCACTTGTCACTTGTCACTTTATAATACTTTTTTAGTGCCGAATGTTATTACCATTGATGGTCCGACCTCGTCAGGAAAATCTTCCGTAGGATATTTATTTTCCCAAAAAATAGGGTATCAGTTTATTGATACGGGGCGGATTTATAGGGCCGGGGCTTTATATATTCTCAGAAACGAAATTCCAATAGACGATGAAGATAAAGTAGCCTCTGTTTTTGAAAATTTGGATATACATTTTAGAAAAATTGACGGAAAAGTTAAGATATTTTTGCTTGATGAAGATGTTACTGCTAATATCCACACTCCTGAGGTGACTTTTATTGTGCCTAAAATTGCCGCGTTTGCAAAGGCCCGCAATTTTGCAAAACAATTGCAGCGGAAAATCGGTTCGCTTGAAGATACAGTCATGGCGGGCCGGGATATCGGTTCGGAGATTTTTCCGGATAGCAAGCTGAAGTTTTTTATCACGGCAGATGCTAAAGTCCGGGCAACCAGAAGGTATGACCAGATTAAAAAAACTGATCCTAACGCTGATTTTGAGAAGGTTTTGGAAAGTATGGAAAAAAGGGATAGCGATGATTCCACCCGTGAGGCCTCTCCAATGAGAATCCCGAAGGATGCACTTGTGATTGATACTACAAATTTAACAACAGAGGAAACGGTAGAGAAAATGATGGAAGCGTACAAGAAAGTATTCGATTAAAGATGAATGATTGATGATGAATGAGATTTTCGTTAATCTTTAATCAGTAATCATTAATCATCTTTATGGATATATTTCAAGCAATTTTTTTATCAATAATCGAAGGTATAACGGAGTTTCTTCCAATCTCCTCAACCGGCCATTTAATTTTAGCCTCAAATTTACTGGAAATTCCCCAAACAGAATTTGCAAAATCTTTTGAAATAATTATTCAGCTCGGAGCAATTTTATCAGTTATAGTCCTGTATTGGAAAAGGATTTATCAAAATTTCGCGCTATGGCGCAATATTGTGATAGCTTTTATCCCAACAGCAGCTATTGGTTTACTTTTTTACAAAATGATTAAGGACGTATTTTTTGAAAATATATGGATAACTATTTTTGCCCTTTTGATCGGCGGAATATTACTAATTTTGATCGAAAAATTGCACAAAGAGAAAGACAGTCATACTGATTCACTTGAAAAATTGACTTTAAAACAATCATTCTTAATCGGTGTAGCCCAATCATTTTCGATAATTCCGGGAACCTCCCGGGCGGCTGCCACAATAATTGGCGGACTTTTGGTTGGTACCAAAAGAAAAGTTGCAGTTGAATTCTCCTTTTTACTGGCAGTGCCGACAATGGCCGCGGCAACAGGATTGGATCTTATCAAAAGTAATTTTTCTTTCACCGGAATGGAAATTTTGATTTTGGTGGTTGGATTTTCAGGGTCGTTTATAACAGCGTTGTTTGTTGTTAAATGGTTTATAAAATTTATAGGTAATAATAATTTCATTTGGTTTGGAGTTTATAGGATTGCCTTATCTTTAATTTTCATCCTACTTCTGCTAGACTAGCTTTCATGTTCAAAGTTAAGAACCTGCTTCGCGCTTCAGTATGAAAATTATACTTTGCGCTCGCAGAACCTTTCTTTTTGACAAGTCAAAAAGTAAAACTATGTTTAAAATAAAAACTTTAAAAAACGGACTTACCTTAATTACTATTCCGATCCCATCACTTGAATCAGTAACAACCTTAGTTGCGGTAGGAGCCGGATCAAGATACGAAGTTAAAAAAATTAATGGAATATCGCACTTTTTGGAGCATATGTTCTTTAAGGGTTCAAAAAAATATCCGAGTGCTGAAATTATTTCAACCATGGTTGATTCAATAGGCGCAATTAATAATGCCGCAACCAGCAAAGAATGGACTTACTATTGGATTAAATCTGCCGCCAAACATATAGAACTTGCAACCGACATTATTTCTTCGATGCTTAAAGAATCGCTGCTTAACGGTGAAGAAGTGGAACGGGAAAAAGGGGTTATTATTGAGGAGCTAAGAATGTTTCGGGATAACCCGGCGCGCTTAATATGGGACCTTTATGAGAATTTGCAGTTTGGCAACCAGCCTTTGGGTTGGGATATAGGAGGGGACGAACCCACGATAAATTCCTTAAAACGTGGAGATTTTGTAAGTTATGTTGACTCTCTTTATGCTCCGACAAATTGCGTTTGTGTTTATGCCGGAAAACTGCCTGAAAATA
>JACPKO010000065.1 GCA_016186985.1 Candidatus Daviesbacteria bacterium | reverse complement strand
CATGAATGGACCCAGCGGTTCCGAAAGAATTGAAAGCGGAGCGCTTTATTTTCATCCGGAAGATAAAGGAAAGAAAATACTGGAAGAATATAAAAGTAGAATTTCTAAGTTCTAATTACTAATTTCTAAATAAACCCCAATTACTAAATTTTAAAAAAGGTTTTGAATTTTGAATTGCAGTTTTGCCTTTTAAATTTTGACTTTTGCATTTTCTTTTAGCACCTCTTGACAAGGACTGCCAGGTTATTGTATAAATGCTCTCACTTCTGCCCCAACTATTCTAAAGTTTATGCCGAAAGTTAAAATTGAAGAAAAGAAAAAGATCAATTTAAAGCCTTTGACGGGTTATGTATTAGTCCTCCCTTCTGAGGCAGAAACCAAAACCGCATCCGGGCTTTATCTTCCGGAATCCGCCCAGGAAAAACCGGCCCAGGGGACAGTCATTGCGATTGGAGATGATGCAATACTCGAATCGGGCAAAGTAGTGAAAGCTCCGGTTAAGGTCGGCGATAAGGTCATTTATAAAAAATGGGGCGGGGATGAAATAAAACTTAACGGGGTTGAGTATAAACTGGTTAAATTTGATGACTTAATGGCAATAATCGAATGATGTTTAACGAAAGAAGCTTTATAACAAGGGAGCGCACGCATTTACCTAATAATTTAAGGGACGTTGGGTCTATGGTAGATGATGCTTGGGGAAGAGTCTATGATCAGGCAGTAGCAGAGGTTACCAGGGGTTGGGCGCCAAGCTGGGGTATGAATGCAAGATATATGACTTTACTTAAGCGGCAAGCGTATTTAGAAGGAGATAAACACAGAAGTAAGGTTTTGGGAGATACATTACAGGGTTTAAGAGAAAGAGAAGAAAGAGGAGATACAGCACCAATGGGTCCCCAAAGGCGAGGCAGACCATCAGGTTTCGATATATTATTTGGAGGATACGATTTAATTAGAAAGTTAGGGGCGTTAATGGACGCGCAAAAACAGGATTAAATTATGGCAAAAAAATTAAAGTTTGATGACTTAATGGCAATACTTGAATAGGTTAAAAATAAAGGAAAAAAATGGAACCAAGAGAAACAAATGAACGATTAGCAGGTGAAATAGCAAGGACAGCTATGGATATTAAAGATGGATTAGGAAGGGGTCCTTGGAAAAAACCTGTGGTACGGGCACTCGGCACGCCAGGATTGCCTGTCTTTTTAGAAGGCGCTGTAACTTTAATTAGCCTATCAAGAGCTTTCGCCGAGGCAAGAGGAGATTTCGGAATGGTAGTGGTTATAGATAATACTATCAGGAGACTTTCCGCTCTTACCACGAGTCAAGATTCAGCGGCAACTGTCGGAACTGATGTTGATAGTATTAAACCAAAATCAAGCTCAGTTTTCTTGGACCAGGGCAGAGTTGCTTGGGAAGAACCTGTTGAAGAGCCTTCGCAACAACCAGGATTTATTGGAAGAGAACAGCATTACGGATAAAAATTATGGCAAAGATATTATTATTTGATACAAATGCTCGTGAAAAGTTACTTAAGGGTATTAATACCTTAACTGAAGCAGTGGCTTCAACTTTGGGACCTAAAGGCCGAAACGTTGCAATTGATAAAAAATGGGGCGCTCCAAGCATTGTTCATGACGGCGTGACAGTTGCTAAAGAAATTGACCTTGAAGATCCCTTCGAAAATATGGGCGCGCAACTCCTGAAAGAGGCGGCTTCCAAAACTAATGATATTGCCGGAGACGGGACAACCACCGCTACAATTTTAGCCCAGGCGATAGTTTCCGAAGGATTAAAAAACATCCAGGCCGGAGCTAACCCGATGGTACTGCGGGTCGGTATCGAAAAAGCAATTGAAGCTTTGGTTAAAAGTCTGCAGAGCATGAGCAAAAAAATAACCAACAAAGAAGAGACCACCCAGGTAGCTACAATTTCTGCACAAAACGAACAAATAGGTGCAATTATTTCTGAAGCTTTGGACAAAGTCGGTAAAGACGGTGTTGTTACAGTTGAGGAAGGGAAAACCATGGCAATGAGTGTTGATTACAAAGAAGGAATGGAATTTGACAAAGGTTATCAGTCCCCGTATTTTGTGACTGATTCAGATAAGATGGAAAGCTCGCTGGAAGATCCCTATATTCTAATTACTGATAAAAAAATCTCCGCTATGGCAGATTTAATGCCATTCCTGGAAAAATTCGTGGCTGTTTCAAAAACCCTGGTGATTATTGCTGAGGAAGTTGAGGGAGAAGCTTTAACGACGCTAGTTTTGAATAAGCTCCGGGGTACGTTTAATGTTTTAGCTGTGTCAGCCCCTGGATTTGGGGACAGAAGAAAAGAACAGCTTTTGGATATAGCCATCTTAACGGGCGGAAATGTTATTTCAGAAGAAACCGGAAAAAAACTTGATTCAACAGAGATTGAGGATTTGGGAAGGGCAGCACGGGTGACCTCAGATAAGGATAATACTTTAATTGTTGATGGAAAAGGCAGCAAAAAAGCCATTGAAGGAAGAATTGCCCAGATTAGGAAAGAAATGGAAACAACAGACTCTGATTTTGACAAAGAAAAGCTCCAGGAACGTTTAGCAAAACTCGCCGGTGGTGTCGCAGTTATTAATGTTGGTGCCGCGACTGAAGTTGAGATGAAAGAGAAAAAGGAAAGGGTAATTGATGCAGTGGCTGCAACCAAGGCTGCAATCGAGGAAGGAATTGTAGCGGGAGGGGAAGTTGCGCTCCTTCGGGCAGTTAAAGCGCTGGATTTACTTAAAGCCGAAGGCGAGGAAAAACTCGGGATTGAAATAGTTAAAAAAGCAGTCGAGCAACCCTTCAGAAAACTAATTCAAAACGCAGGACTGGACGAGGGGGTATTTTTGGCTGAAATCAAAAAAACCACCGGAAACATTGGGGTTGATGTAAGTGATGGGGAGATTAAAGATTTAGTCAGGGCTGGCGTGATTGACCCTGTAAAAGTGGCCCGGAGTGCTTTGCAAAATGCAGCTTCCGTTGCAATCATGGTTATGAGTACAAATGTTTTAATAACTGACAAACCTGAGCCTATACCTCCTCCGCCTCCAGGTGGTGGTATGCCGGGAATGGGAGAGTACTAATACAAACTCAAAACGCAAAACTCAAATGTCAAAAGTATTGAAGCTTCCGGAAGGAAGCTTTTTTGTGTTTTGATTAAGTTACATAAGTTATAATGTGATAATGAAAGCTGCAAAAACTGCTGAAAACCGCGGGCCTAAGGAGAAAAAAGCCTTCGAGAAGTTTCTATCTGATGACGAAGAGCTGGTAATGGCTACGGGATTTAGTAAAAACTATATGCGCCACCGGTTTGCTTATTACCTGCTTTGGCCGGGAGGGGTATGTATAGCTTTGGGTGCGGGACTTGCCTACATTTTCCAGTTTAACTTAGGGATTGGAATACTTCTCGGGACAATTTTAGCTTCAATCTGGTCTCTTATTTTAAGCAGCTGGCACTATCATGCTAACAGGTATTTACTCACAACAAGAAGGGTGATAATAAAAAAGGGTTTGGTTTCGGTAAAGTTGATATCTGCTTTGTATGACAAAATTACCCATATTGAAGTTGACCAGGGAATTATAGATAGACTGGTAATGAAACATGGGGATATTATTGTAAATACCGCCGGAGGGAATAAAGATGAAATTAGAATCTTAAGTATCGATAACCCAATTCAGTTTAAAAATTTACTCGAGAGGTTAATCAACCGGGAAAGGGAAAGGTTTGGGGGTCAGTCCGGTCCGGTGGTGACGCTTGAAGGAGAGTTGGTTGATCCCGATTAAATCGGGATTGATCCCGATTAAAATAAATTGGGCATTTGTATATTGGATTAAGACGAAGTCGCAAGCTTCGCTTATTTGTTTATTGGTTTACTCTTAATTCCAAAAATTGAGAAATTCCTCAGAGACAGTTGTCCTCCCTGAGGTAATGGTGGCGCAGGGGGTTTAGGAACAGATACGTTTAAAATATTATTTAAACTTTGCTGTTTTAAATCCTTTTGGGGTTCTTCTTGTTTTTGGAACAAAATTCCTTCTAATTCAGGTGCATTTATTTGTGAAGCGTTGGTTGGCTGAGGTGTTGAACTTGCTGAAGGTTTTAACTGCGCGGAAGCAAAAGATGGTATGGCAACAGCTGAAGGGGTGGCAGAACTTAAGGTGAGAAAATCTTCTTCTTTAGGATAATTTCTGATAGCAGGTAAAATTAAGCGCGGATCAATTCTTACCCCATCTTTAAATACTTCCAAATGGGTATGCGGACCGGAAGTATTTCCGGTTAAACCTACCTCGCCTAAAAAATTGTTTTCATTAACTTCTTTGCCGGCTTCGGTATAAATTTTTCCCATATGGCCGTAAAGCGAGCGATAACCATTACCATGGTCCACCTCAACGAATAGTCCTAACCCAAAAAAATTAAATCCGGTGCTAACAACAGTTCCCCTGGTAATGGGCTCAACAGGCATGCCTAAACCGGTAGCAATATCAATACCCGGATGGAAAGATGAGAAGGGTGAAGTAATATATCCCTCGTGCGGGAGCTTGAAAGTAACTCCTAAATCCTGGGGTGTAACTTGAGATTCCTGGGCTATTTCCGCATAAACTAAAGAGTTTTTAATAGGGGGAAAAGCTAAATAGGGTTGATAATTGAAGAGAAAAGAAAGACAAAGCAGAAGCACCCCCAGCTTGATTTTGAGCTTGAAATTGGGGAAACCTACCTCGCCTAAAAATGGTTTTAATTTAACCATTAAAAAAGCCTGGGAATTCCAGGCAGAAGTGTCAATATTAGCACACTAGGAACTATAAGTCAAATTTAAGGCTATTCTGATATATAAATCCCTTTATTGGTATGGACATCACCACCGGTTGTCTTAAACCAGGGTTTTAGGGTTTCTTCAACTTTTAAGGTAATGGTTGAAGATCCGGATACCCCCTGGGGATTAGAGCAGGTTAGCCTGAACTGGTAGTTACCAATGGTAGAGATCGGAGGCAAATCTTGGTTTCCTGCTTCTGCTTTACCATTACTCCAGGAATTAATTAAATCCTGGGAAGGTGCAGGGTCAGTTGAGGGTATGGAAGCCGTGCAGGAGGAAGGACCAACCGGTACATTGGCAGTATTCCAGGAAATGGATACAGGATCATTTTGTTTAACATTTAGAGGAAAGTCATTATAAGCCAGGGTTTTACCTTTACTGGTTAAGAAGAGGTTAATTACAGGAGGGGAACAGTCAGGAGTTCTAATCCAACCGGTGGTTAAAGTAGGAATATCTGTCTGGGATTTTTGAGAGGTAATCTGATAGTAATAGTTGGTATTGGACTGGGCTTCCGGATCCTGATAAGAAATTGTTGTTAGGTTTGAAGCAATTAATTGTGGGGTAGAGGCGTAGGAAAAAAGATACTCTTTTGATATGACCTGTTTTTCTAAAAGTTTCCCCTCCCAGGAAAGCTTAACTTGTGAATTTCCCTTATTGTGAGCATACTCAAGCCTTAAATGGTACTTTTTGCCTCCTGTTAAAGATATTGCGATAGATTTATCTTCAGACAAAGTTTTGTTTTTAGAATAATCTATGACCAGTTTATTATTAATCCAGAGTTTAGCCGCTCCATCTGTGAAGACATAAAAGATGTATTCATCGCTAGTTTTTGGGGCTAAAGTACCTTCCCATCTGATAGAGAACTTATCTTTGTCTAAACCTGGAATAGGAGGATTATCTTTAAAATCAAATTCTATTTTTTCATCAAGCCTTTGATACTGTGAACCCGTAAAGTTGTCCTTAGTAAAATAAATACCGTTCACTCCATCGCCTTGATTTAAAGTTTGGTCCCCATCATCTATCCTCCAGACAGAATAAGTTTTTTTATTGCCAAATTTATCCCAGGATAAATTAACCTGGGCAAAATCCCCATTGCAAGAATTGGATATAACTGAGTAACTAATTCCGGGGTTATCCGGATCATCCCCATTATCTCCTCCACCGGCGCCGTCTATGTCATTACCTTCAGTAACCTCTTCTTGAGAAGAGGAAGGGCTACCGGAATTTGAAGTTGTATAGTGACCTCTATCAGGGTCAAAGTAAGCAGCCCCTTCCGGAATATCCGGAGGTACTTGGTCAGGAGGTACAGGTTCGGCATTTTGTACAGTCGCCGGATCAGTTGTATAGACATTACCGGACTCGGTCATAGTTGAACTTCCTCCGCTGGTGTAAGGAGTGTCCCATCCGGAGTAACCGCTTTGAGCATTTCCGGAATCCGCATTATCACTACTGGTACCGCCTTCATTGCCACCTCCCTCTTCTGTTCCGCCAGTATTATCTCCAATCGAATCTGATCCTCCTGACTCTTCTGTCTCATTTGCTTCGCCTTCAGAAGTTCCTTCAGCAGCCGATTCAGCGGCGGATTCAGCGGCACTTTCCTCACCATTGCCATCTGAAGCATCACCACCACCATCATCATCGCCATCGCCTGCATAAACAATTGACGAAAAGCTGAGAAAGGTCCTGGGAAACACACCAGTTTGGTAAAAAGTGAATATAAAAGCAATCGAATAAAGAAATAAAACAAAGAGGATTCTCTGCGGATTTAACATAAAAAGAAGTGTCTAAGCTTAAGGATATACTAAGAGAGATTAAATCTAAAGAGGTTATTTTCCAGAAGTTAGTCCAGAGGTTTGGAAATGACCCTTTTCCATATCAAACCAGGCAAAACTTGATAAACCTGTTTTAGGCGAAAACTCAGAACCAACTCTTTCGGAAGCCAAGACAGTTTTCTGTTCGCATGTCATGTGGTAAGTTTTACCTTGAAATTCCGCAATAAAGGAAAAACCACCAGGGGTTACATAAGGATAATCCCAGCCTGCATAGCCACTTTGAGCTTT
>JACPKO010000064.1 GCA_016186985.1 Candidatus Daviesbacteria bacterium | reverse complement strand
CACCTGTTAAGTAATTGCTGAATATTCGATATTTTCCAATTTGGTAAAGGTGAAATAGAGGTAGGTCGCGAAGAGGAAAACTATAGTTGCTCCGAAGGAAATAGCAACGCTAGAGCCTAAATGTTCGGATAAGTATCCGATCTGCAAATTGCCGATTGGCTGCATTCCTAAAAGGCAGGTTGTAAAAATACTCATAACCCTTCCGCGCAAGTGATTCTCAACGTTATTTTGAATAGTGGTAACAATCAAAGCCATCTGGGAGGCAAATCCTACGCCGGATAAGAATAGAAGTGTTAAGGCGAAAGTAAAGTCGGAAGTGACTGCAAATATAAAAAGCGAGATTGCAAACAGAAAGCTTCCGCCCAAAAGCAGGCTTTTCGTGGGGTATTTAGTATAAAGCACTGAAACCACAACTGTGCCTATTACTGCGCCAAGACCTGCTGAGGAAAATAGCAGCCCTAACCCAAACGCACCCTGGTGATAAACTCTTTCCGCTATAACCGGCAGCATGGTTGTATAAGAAAAACCAAATATGGAAAATACTACGGTAAATAAAAGTAAGGTTTTGATAATCGGGTGGTAGTAGGAATATCGAAGCCCGGTTTTCAATGCAAGAATTGGATGCTGCTGGCGGGGTTTTTCTTTAGAAGGGGCAAGCTTCATAGCAGATAAAGCAATTAAAGGCCCTAAAAAGGTAAAGCCGTTTAAGATAAAAGTAATCCCGGCTCCGAATTTAGCGATCAAAAACCCGGCAACAGCCGGCCCAATTACCCTGGCGCCATTAAAAGAGCCGATGTTTAATGCAATTGCACTATGAAGATGTTCTTTTCCGACAAGATCAATAGCAAAAGATTGTCTCCCCGGGGTATCAATAGCATTTACCAGGCCGAGCAAAAATGCCATGATGCCGATTATCCAGATGTTAATTAGTCCTAGAAGCGTTAAGATTCCCAAAATTAACGCGAGGATTAAAGATATCCCTTGGGTTAAAATTAATAATCTCCGTTTATCAAATTTATCGGCCAATACTCCACCGATAATCCCGAAGACCAATATAGGCAGGAATTGGACGGCACCGATTAAACCAACCAGAAAGGGAGACCTGGTTAAATCATAAACCAGCCACCCCTGTGCGACTGTCTGGAGCCAGGTGCCGATAAGTGAAATTAACTGGCCAGAAAAATAAAAACGGTAATTCTTATGTTTTAGAGCCGGAAAAATTTTAGTTAAATGAAATTTAAACAATATCCCAGTTATCATAGCTAAAATTAGGTCTCTTGACAAGAACTAGCACTCGTTGTATATTAGTGCTAAGCGGTTCGGTTAACTCACCGTAAAGACCTTAAGGATATATGGATCTATCAGATAGACAGAAAGAGTTGCTTAAAGCAATTGTTGAACTGCACGTTAAAAACGGAGAATCAGTGGGCTCAGAAACCATTGAAAAGGAAATCAATTTGGGGGTATCCCCTGCCACCATCCGCAACGAGATGGTAAAGCTGACTGAGATGGGGTTTTTAAAACAGCCTCACACCAGCGCAGGCAGGATTCCTACTTCAATGGGGTACCGGGTTTACATACAGGAGCTGATGAAGGAAAAAGAGATGCCTGTTGCGGCCGAAGTCCAGATGAAGCAAAATCTCTGGCAAAAAAGGCATACCTCAAATCTCGTAGTTAAAGAAGCGGTGAGAAGTTTATCAGAAAAGCTTCACATGTTGTCTTTAGCAATAAACGAGGATGATGAGGTTTTATTTTCAGGCGCCTATTTTGAAGACATAGATGTAACCCGGTTTGTATTGTCGCTGTTTGATGAAAATCCGGCTCTTAGGGAAATTATCGGCAGGGCACTGGGTCCGGACCCCTTACATATATTATTTGGTGATGAATTGGGGATTGAATATTTAAACCCTACAGGATTTGTTTTTTGCAGATTCGAAGGAGCAGGCAAAGGAGGAGTTATAGGAGTAATAGGTCCGGCCAGAATGAATTTTCCGGTAATATTGCCTTATGTCAGGTATACTTCGAATTTAATTGATGAGGCAATAAGATCGTATTAGGTAGCAAGGATTAAGTATTATGGGGAAAAAACAAGATGACGACGCAATAAAAGGAAAGCGAGCTGATGATATTCCTGATTTAATTCAGGTAATGGAAGACCTTACGCAAACTCGTGATGAGCTTGAAAAGGTTAAATCAGAACAATTATTGCTTGATAACCAGCTAAAAAGAGCAGTAGCTGATTACCAAAATTTAGAGAAAAGGGTTGCAGAGGGCAGAAGTGAGTTAACCAATTGGGCAACAACAGGGTTAATAAAAAAGCTTTTGACTGTATTAGACCATTTTGAAAAGGTAGTGGACTTGGGCAGGCCTGTCCTGAGCGAGGAAGATAAGTCGAAGGAATGGTTTAGAGGAGTGGAGCTTGCAACACAACAGCTTCAACAGGTTTTAAAAGATGAAGGGTTGGAGGAAATTGCAGCAGACGGGCAGTTTGATCCGACCCTTCATGAAGCGGTTGATACAAGAGAGGGAGAACACGACAGGATTTTAGAAGTTGTGGAAAAGGGGTATAATCTAAATGGAAAAGTGCTAAAACCTGCAAAAGTGGTAGTTGGTAAAAAAAGAGATAATTAAAAAAAATGGCAAAAATAAGCGCTTCGCTGAGTAATTTTACTCAAGAAGCAATTATTAGAAGTAGAAGGATTAATGTATGAGTAAAATTATTGGTATTGATTTAGGTACAACGAATAGCTGTGTTGCGGTGATGGAGGGTGGTAAACCCAAAGTTATCCATTCGGCAGAAGGCGCAAACACGATCCCTTCGGTTGTTAACCCTATTAAAAGCATAGTCGGCACTCCTGCAAAAAGGCAGGCAATTGTTAATCCCAAAGAAACTATTTTTTCTGTAAAGCGTTTGATGGGCAGGAAGTTCAATGACCCTGAAGTCCAAAGGGATATAAAATGGCTTCCTTATGAAATTAAATCCGGCAAAAACGGCATGGCTGTTGTTGTAGTTGATAGTAAAGAATATACCCCCCAGGAAATTTCAGCTAAAATACTGCAAAAAATTAAAGTGGACGCAGAAAGCTATCTAGGTGAAACCGTGACAGATGCGGTTATTACGGTCCCTGCGTATTTTGATGATTCCCAGCGCCAGGCAACAAAACAGGCAGGTGAAATTGCCGGGTTTAATGTACAAAGGATTATTAACGAACCGACTGCCGCAGCACTGGCTTATGGACTCGAAAAAGCTAATGCCCATACGATTGCAGTCTATGATTTGGGCGGGGGAACTTTCGATATCTCAATTTTGGATTTGGGTGATGGGGTATTTGAGGTGAAATCTACTAACGGGGATACCCATTTGGGCGGGGATGATTTTGACCAAAAAATTATTGACTTTTTAGCAGATGAATTTAAAAAGCAGGAAGGGATTGATCTTAAAGGCGACAAGCAGGCGCTGCAGAGGCTGCGGGACGCTGCCGAGAAAGCTAAAATTGAGCTATTGGCGTCTTCGGAAACTGATATTTCTATTCCGTTTGTAACAGCAACTGCTTCCGGTCCGAAGCATTTAGACATGAAATTAACTAGAGCAAAGCTGGAAAGTTTAGTCCAGGAACTGATTGATAAATCATTTGAAGCTGTTAAGTCTGCACTTAAAGATTCTAAGCATGAGGTTAAAGATATAAACGAGGTGGTTTTGGTTGGAGGTATGACCC
>JACPKO010000072.1 GCA_016186985.1 Candidatus Daviesbacteria bacterium | reverse complement strand
TTACTAAGTATCGCAAATAGTCCTTGGGCAGGTATTCATAATATTAACTATTGGATTTAAAAGGAGCTTGCCTGAGGGCTATTCTGCTCTTTTTAATATCCGAATGAAGTTATACTAAGGGACGAAAAGCCCGGCGTCAACTCGGACAAATTAGATAACATGTATATAAAAATAATGCACTTTGCTACACTAGGCTTGATGAAATTTTTATCACTCCTTCCTTATATTTTTGTTTTTATTGCATCTCTTTACCAGCCCTGGGATACTGATTTAGGTTGGCATTTAAAATACGGGGAGCATTTTTTTAAATATGGGGAAATCTTAAGAACTAATATTTATTCAACTGAAATGCCGGGATTTCATTGGGCAAACACCGGTTGGCTTAGTGACATAATAACCTACCAAATTTTTAATTTGGGGGGTTTTTTGGGTTTAACTATCGCGGCTTCTGTTGTAATAACGTTAACATTTTGGTTTTTTTCTAAAGCTTACGGCCTGAACCTTTTTGAGAAAGTTATAATTTTTCCGCTTCTAGCAATACTTGAATCTCCTATTAACGAAATTTCTTTCCGGGGGCAGCTGGTAAGTATTCTTCTGCTTGGGGTACTAATGTATTTACTTATAAAGACGGGTAAAAAAAGACAAATTATATTGGTTCCTCTACTGTTTGTTTTTTGGATTAATCTTCACGGCCAATTTATCTTAGGACTCGCAATACTTTTCTTGTTCGCAGGACTTAGAATTTTAGAGAACCTGCTTTCTTTTGACGGGAAAATTAATTTATCCGGTATTAATAAAGCTTTCCTTTCAAACAAATTCTACATTTACTTAGCTATCCTTTCAGTACTGGCCACATTAATAAACCCTTTCGGGGTAAACATTTACAAAACCGCTTTCTCCCATTTTAGCAATAAGGATTTGCAATATATTGTTGAATATTTACCTTTTGAGGACCTTTCGCAGCCCTGGTGGAACCAGATGATATTCGGGATTTTTGCTTTCCTCGGACTAGTTTATTTATTTTTTTCTGATGAATTTAAGAAAAATCTTCCTTCTATTGGGATTGTAACAATATTATATACATTATCCTGGTGGGTCAGGCGATATGCCTGGTCAATGTATTACCTTGGGATACCCCTTCTGAAACCCTTAGCTAATTTTATTAAGCCGGATTCTGAAAAAACAGCCAAAATTGCCGCAGGCATTTTATTTATCGCTTACATAGGGAGTGCAGTTTATATTAAGCTTCCCTTAAGCCAGTTTACACTCATGAACTGGGATATATATTGCGCGGCTTACAATAACTGTTCGCCTAAGGCTGTTGAATTTGTACGGGACAGTGGACTTACTGATAATTTGTTAAGCCTGTACGGCTGGGGCGGGTATATGATCTGGAATTATCCGGAAGTTAAGCCTTCCATAGACGGAAGGATGCACCTTTGGAAAGATGATAAAGGTTACAGCGCTTTCTCAGACTATTACGCCCTGGAACAAAACTGGAGTGATGTTGATAAATCAAAATATAATGCAGTTTTAATGTGGAAAGATAAGCCTATTTACACCAGGCTGGAAGAGTTAGTCAGTGAAGGAAGATGGAAAAAGGAGTATGAGGATGATCTGGCGGGAGTGTTTACTAGAATTAATAATAATTCAAATACTTTTGACTTTTGAGTTTTGACATTTAAGTTTATTCTATCCTTTGTATATTAACTCCCAGCCTGATTAAATTCCCAACAACATCCTCATACCCGCGCTCTATCAATTCAGCCTTATTAATAATGCTTTCGCCCCGCGCAGCAAGGCTTGCTAAAACAAGCGCCATCCCTGCCCTGATATCCGGGGTTTCCAATTCCCTTCCTATTAATTTTGAAGGACCGTGGACTAAAACCCGGTGAGGGTCCGCAATAATAATGCTTGCACCCATACTTATTAATTTATCTACAAAAAACATCCTTGACTCATACATCCAGTCATGCAACAGGGTTACGCCTGTGGCTTGGGTTGCTAAAACAATAAATGCACTCATCAAATCCGTCGGGAAACCCGGCCATGGCCGGACATGGATCCGCTGGACTGCTTTTAAATTTTCCGCCCAAACTTTAATGTTACCATCCCCGTATTTTTGTAAGCTAACCCCGAATTCCTTAAGGGGTACAGTTACAGGTTCCAAATCTGAAAGATCACAGTTTAAAAGCGTAATTTTTCCCTGCGTGATGGCAGCAGCCACAGCATAAGTCCCTATTTCTACAAAGTCTTGTCCGATCCGGAATTTTGTCCCCAAAAGCCTTTCCTGCCCCTCAATTATAAGAGTTGTTGATCCTGTTCCTGAAATTTTCGCACCCATACCCGAAAGCAAATTACAAAGGTCAACAACATGGGGTTCCATCGCGCAATTTTTTAAAGTAATCGTAGCTTTGCATAAAACTGAAGCAAGAATTAAATTTTCCGTCGCTGTAACGGATGGTTCATCCAAAAAAATTGTTACATCGGAAACCCCGGTTTTAGTTCTCCTGCCCAAATACTTTTTGTCTTCTCGCTCAAATTCAAAGCCTAAACTGGAAAGTCCTTTAATATGGGTGTCGATACTTCTTCTGCCGATAATGTCCCCTCCAGGATGATAAAACTCAATTTTTCCAAACCTGCCCAAAAGAGGTCCGATCAAAAGTACAGAGGCCCTCAGCCTTGCAGTTAAATCTTTGGGCAAGCTTTCACCGCCAACGTCTTTTGCTTTTAACTTAATTTCCCCATCTAAATCTTCCTGAATCTGCACCCCAAGACCTTTTAGAATTTCTAAAAAAACCTTGACATCTGAGATCTGAGGACAGTTGGTTAGCGTAACCTCCTCTTCTGTAAGAAGGCAGGCGGCGAGGCATGGCAGGACTGAATTTTTATTTCCTGAAATCTTAACAATTCCGTTTAACCTCACCCCGCCTTCAATTACATATTTTGCCATAAGCAAATATTGACATAACAGAAAATCTTTATCAACATTAGTTTTGTATTGACTTAAAGGGTAGAATTTGTCATTCTACCATAATAAATGTGCGGAATCTTTGGTTACATTGGCAATAATGATGCATTCAAGGTTGTGCTGGGGGGGTTAACAAGGCTTGAATACCGGGGTTATGACTCATGGGGCATCTCCACCCTAATAAACCAGTCCATAAACACTATAAAAAGTGTCGGATCAATAGGTTCAAGCATTACAGATGGGGCTGGCAAGCAGAAAGCTAAAGTCGCCATAGGCCACACCAGATGGGCAACACACGGAGGGGTTAGTAAAAATAATGCCCATCCTCACGCCTCAACTGATAATTCATTCGTCCTTGCGCAAAACGGCATTTTTGAAAATTTTCTTGAGGTTAAAAAGGAACTTTCCGAAAAAGGCTTTAAATTTATAAGTGAAACCGATACTGAGGTTATTGTTTGCCTTATCGAAGATATAAAAAAGAATAAAAATCTTAGTTTAAAAGATGCCGCCCGTGAGGCATTTAAAAGACTGGAAGGTAGAAATACTATTATAATTTTAGACAAGAATGGAACAATTTATGCCGTTAAAAATGGCTCTCCTCTAGTTTTGGGTACAAACGATGCTCATGAGTACTATTTAAGTTCGGATGCGTTATCTTTCTCTGACACAGTAAGCAAAATTGTTGTAATTGAAAACTTCCAGCTAGTTGAGATAGGAGGAAACGGACCAAAACTCTTTGATGTGCAAAACGGAAAGCAGCTTTCCCTTTCATGGCAAAATCTCGAAATTGCCGGCGGCGAGATCAGCAAAGGCAATTTCGAGCACTTCATGTTAAAAGAAATTCGAGAGCAGCCTGAAACAATTAAAATAGCAGTCCAGATGCTGGATGAGGACATGCTCGGTAAACTTAAAAAAAGCATAAACAAGTCTACAACAGTCTATACTATTGGTTCAGGAACTGCAGGCGTGGCTGCAGCGCTGGGGGCAATTTATCTGAGAAAGATCGCTAAAATAAATGCTATTTCATTAATTGGTGCAGAAGCAAACGAATATTACAACCTATTTAAACCGGATGATTTAATTATCGTCCCTTCGCAATCAGGAGAGACAGCTGATGTTTTAGAAACCCTTGAGGCTGTAAAAGCCAAAAATGCTAAAATAGCAAGCTTTATAAATATGCCAGGATCAACCATTAGCAGAATTAGCCAATTCCCTTTCATGGCTAACGCCGGTCCGGAAATAGCTGTTGCTACAACTAAAATTTTCACTTCCCAGGCAGTCTGGTTTTACCTTTTAGCAAATTTTTTAAATGGTACTTTAGAACAAGCTAAAGAAATTGCCTTGAAAACTTCCGGGAAACTTGAGGATTGGTTTAACAGTGATGCCTTAGGAAAAATTGAAAACCTTGCGGAAGAAATAATCAATGAAGAAGATTTATATCTTTTTGGTAAATCAGAGTATTATCAAATTGCCCGGGAAGGTATGATTAAATTAATTGAGGTGGCCAATATTCACGCACATGCCTTACCTTCCGGTGATTTAAAACATTATGTTATAGCAATGATCCAGCCAAAAGTGCATGCGATTGCTCTAGTTCCGGATGGGGATTTAAGAAGCGATGTTTTAAATGCAGTTGGTCAGATTAAGACCCGCGGCGGAACTATCATCGGCATCTCACCTGCCTCACATTCCGAATTTGATTATTTTATTGAAATACCTAAAAGCGGGGACTTAACTGCAGTGCTTGCTGTTATGCCTTTGCAGCTTTTAGCTTACTACCTTGCACTTAAACGCAAAAAGCCGATAGACAAGCCCCGCAATATTGCAAAAAGTGTCACAGTAAAATGAATAAAAAAATTATTGTCACCGGTTCGCTCGCGTTTGATTTAATAATGGATTTCCCAGGTAAATTTTTGGAGCATATCGACACTTCAAAACTTCATATCCTTAATGTTTCCTTTCTTGTTGAAAGTTTAAAAAAAGAGCGCGGAGGGAATTCTGCAAACATGGCTTATACCCTCTCGCTTTTAAGCGTCGGTACAACTATTTTAAGCAGCGCAGGAAATGATTTTGAGCCATATGATAAATTCTTAAAAGAAAACGGGATTGACAGCAGTGAAATTAAAATAATCCCTGAGGATTCTACAGCGACTGCAGTAATAATGACCGATCAATCCGATAACCAGATAAGTGCTTTTTACCCCGGAGCAATGAGGCAAAATATAAATCTGAGCTTAAAAAATTTAAAAAACAAAGCAGATTTTGCGGTTTTAACTCCTGATTTACCTGAGGCAATGGTTAAGTTTGCTAGCGAATGTAGAGAATTGCAAATACCCTATTTATTTGATCCCGGAATGCAGCTGCCTGCACTGACTAACGAACAATTAAAAACAGGTATAGAAGGTGCGGAAATTTTAATAGGTAATGATTACGAGATGGGGGTTATAAAAAAAAGACTTTTTCTGACTGAGCTGGATTTGCTCTCGAAGGTAAAAATTTTAATTACCACTCTTGGGGATCGCGGTTCAATTGTCCAGACAAGAACCCAGGAATTTACCATTGTAGCCGTAAAAACCCAAAACGTACCTGACCCAACCGGAGCTGGAGATGCCTATCGCTCGGGATTTTTGGCCGGATACCTTCGGGATTTTGATTTGAAAACCTGCGGACAGATGGGCTCGGTTGCCTCTTGCTTCGCCATAGAAAAATATGGTACAACAAACCACAAGTTTTCAATTTCTGAATTTAAGAAAAGATACAGCGATAACTTTGGGGAAGAAATAAATGGTGAAATCTGATATTAAAGATATTAAGTTAGCTCCGTTCGGAAAAAGGAAAATCGAGTGGGCCTTTTCCCAAATGAAGGTCTTGCAGTCTATCCAAACCCGCTTCAAGGAAGAAAAACCACTTAAAGATGTTACTATTGCTGCCTGTCTTCATGTGACTTCTGAAACTGCCAACTTGGCTATTGCCCTAAAGTCGGGCGGGGCGAATGTTTTTCTTGCTGCTTCCAATCCGCTCTCAACCCAGGATGATGTTGCGGCATCTTTAGTTTCTGACTTTGATATCCCCACTTTCGCAATCAAAGGAGAGGATAACAAAACTTATTACAAACACCTGAATGCAGTCCTTGATGAAAAACCGCAGGTAACTATGGATGACGGCGCTGATTTAGTTTCCCTTTTGCATTCCGAAAGAAAATCTCAGCTTAAGGATGTTTACGGATCAAGCGAGGAAACGACCACCGGAGTAATCCGTTTAAAAGCTATGGAAAAGAGTGGAGCTTTAAAAATCCCGGTTATTGCGGTCAATGATTCATTAACAAAGCATATGTTCGATAACAGGTACGGGACAGGACAATCAACTGTAGATGGGATAATACGTACTACAAATATCTTGCTTGCAGGTAAAAAAGTTTTAGTATGCGGTTACGGATGGTGCGGAAGGGGTGTTGCAAGCCGTTTAAGGGGAATGGGGGCGAATGTGGCTATTGCGGAGGTTGACCCGCTTAAAGCGCTTGAGGCTTTGATGGATGGATTTGTTGTAAGAAAAATCTCCGATGCTTTAAAAGATAATGATTTGGTTGTTACAGCAACAGGAAATAAACATGTTATAGACACTTCACATCTGAAATTCATGAAAGACGGGATTATTATTGCAAACGCAGGTCACTTTAATGTTGAGTTTGATTATGACGGATTTGTTAAACAAGCTTCAAAAAAACGGGAGCTTAGGCCTTTCCTGGAGGAGCTTACAATTTCCGGTAAAAAAATATTTGTGTTGGGTGAAGGAAGATTGATTAATTTAGTCTCTGCTGAAGGTCACCCCCCTGATGTTATGGATATGAGTTTTGCAAACCAGGCTTTTGCTGCGCAGTTTTTAATAAAAAATGCAGGAGAACTTGCTGTAAAAGTCCACAAGCTTCCTGATGATATAGATAGAGAAATTGCAAGGCTTAAGCTTGAGACTATGGGGATTGAGATAGATAAATTAACCGCTAATCAGAAGAAATATTTAGAGTCCTGGACCGAAGGGACTTAGCCTCTAGCAATCGACAACTTGAAGTTTTTTTGAAGAAGTTTTATTATAATCTCATGACACCAAAGCAATTTAAGGAAATCTTAAAAGAAGAACTACAGCCAATAATTGAAGTTTTGGGTGAACATTCAAAGGTTTTGGGTGAACATTCAAAATTACTAGGCACACATGGGCAGAAAATTGATGCACTAGTTGCAGAAATGCACGAGGTGCATAAATTAGCAGATACAACTGTTGATATTGTTAAGGCTCGTTATGAAAAAAACAAAAGGGAAATTGACGAGATAAAAGATCACTTAGGATTACCCAAAGAACCATTTTTCGCAGAATAGTTATATTTGGCTCTTTAGCATATTAAAAGTCTGTCTTTTTGCTTCTTTTACAGGCTGGCCCCAGGCTTTAGAGGCTTTTACAAACATCTCCTCTATTAAAGAATCTTTTGGTAATTCCGGGTCATTTAGTTGGGCCTCTAGATAATCAAATACCCACTGCCTTGTTTCAGGCTCTTTTTTGCCCGTTTTTTTACCCAGCGCCTTAAAAGTATCAGTCGTTATATTGTCCGGATGGCCCATGTCATCATCCGGAATATGACACCCGCAGTTGAAGCACATATTTTACCTCCAGACTGAGATTATAACACCCATCACCAGCATTGAGGTAAGCCAAAATCCGCTGTTAATAAATACGTATTGCAGGGGTTTTTTCTCATATATATACGCTGATAAAAGCATCGGAAAAACAAACCCAAGCCAATTCCAAAACCCCGACATAAGTCCAGCCGGGACTCCGTTTACTCCAAGGTAACTGCTTGCAAAAACTGTTGAGTGGTTTAAAACATATGCCATAACAAAAGCGATTCCAAATCCTAAAACGATCATTTTTACCATCTGGTTTTGTGTAGGTTTTCCCTCAAATGTCATTCCAGAAAGTTTTCGCCACTGCTTACCAAATAATGCGTCGGAATACCATGCAAATCCTAAAACCATATTAGAAACAGCTGCAGCAATTACTGCTAGCCAATTTATCGGAACTTCCATTAAAATCACCCCCTTAAATTTTTAACTATGTATATTAAAATAATGATACAAATGGATGAATTTGAAAAGGATTATTTTGAAAAATTAAAAAAGCTGGCCAGAGGTTATACGAATAAACGCCAGGAGCTTGCAAAGTCGCGGATTAAAATGTTTGCAGCAGCACTGACAAGGCAGCTAATTGATGAAGGTGAAAAGTTTGATTTAATCTTATCAGCCGGAAATAGCGGGTTGTTCATGGATAAAATTACTGAGATGGTTTATGAACGTTTAGGCATCCAAACCCCGCAAAGGATAATTTTGCCAATCTTCCGTTTTAAGGATGACAGCGGAAAAATTGCTTTGTTTGACAATTCAGTCTTGGGAAAAATGCTTGAAGAAAAACTCAAGAACCTGCCTGAAAATTCAAGTGTATTGTTTATAGATGATGAGATCATGCAGGGCATAACAGTCAAAGCAGCCTTAGAATTAATTTTATCTGAAAGGCCTGATATAAAGCATTTGGAAGCACTCATTATTGCTGAGCACCATTTTTTTGAGTGGCATTACAAAATCCCAAAAGTTTCAGTAATTTTTTTTGCATATTCCAGATTGATTCAACGGCTAAATGGTAATATTGGTTACCTGGTTCCACCTGATTTATATTCAAAAATCCTCCCTTTTATCCCGGAGGCAATCTCTTACAACCACGCTATGGCTATTGTAATTGGCGGAGGTCTGAAAAGGATAGGAAAAGACGGGATTCCTTATTTCGATAATAAGGCTGAGGAAATTTGCATGCAAAAGATTCCAGGATTTAAGCAAATTAAGGACTCACTTTTAAATGATATAAAAGTTTTAGTCGTAGAAGGAATTAATGAATATAAAAAAGGAGAAATTAAATTCAGGTTTTAAGAAACAGTTGCCCAATACTTTCCTTTCTTACAAGAAGCCCGCTTTCCATTTGACCTGGCTTTGCATCTTTCCTTTACTGGCTGCGGAGCTAGGGCTCGAACCTAGAGTTTCCTGTTCCAAAGACAGGCGTGCTACCATTACACCACTCCGCAATAATTATATTTGCAACAAATGGAATTTTACCAGAGTTTGATGGTTTCTTGAAGCTTGTTAATTTTTAGGAATCACTTTGGAAAAGGAACTCATTGTAAAGCCTGCACCAAAAAATCCTGGGGAATAGGAAGGATAGGGCATAAAAGTGGCTTGCGGTTGTTCAGATGGTTGAGGTGTTGGGCTGGAAGTTGGGGTTGGTACGGGATTTACGATAAAGAAATCATCCGATTGATCTACTGCTGAACCATTATCTGAAAAACAATCCAACTCAATTTTAACCTTACTTGGAGTATCATCATCGTTCCAATTATTAATAGTCCAGTCATACGAAATCATCTCCCCTGTTATTGAGGTATCGATCCAGTTTAGTGATCCTTCTCCAAAAGAAAACCCAAGCCAACAACTGTTAATTTGGTTTTTCTCCCACTGAATTTTCACCTTATCGCCAAATGTAAAAACTTCACCGCCGTTAGGATATTTGATTTTAACGTAAGGACTGCGAGGGGTTGCTGTTGGTTTTGGTTTCTTTATTAATTTAGGAAACTTAAAAAAATTACTATTGGAAAAGCTGATGGCTTGGACTTGAGGCACTATCAGAACGAAGATATTCAAAATGATTAGTATACAAAAAAAATACTTTCTAAGATTCGTCATGCTCTAAGGTTTGCCTTGATTCTTACATAGTAAATTTTAAAAAGCAATAGGTGCTGGGATTAAGAAGATTTTTTGTCCGAAGCAGTTTCTCCTCCTGCTACTGTGTTTATCACTTCTGCAGTTTTTTTAATAGGTGAGGTTAAATAAGGAAAATCATTGGCCAGCTTATTGGCAAGCGAAGGCTTTGCCCTTTGGATTTGGTGCAAAATCGAGCGCTCGATATAACCTGTATCAGTTCTCCTTAACATCTCTTCAAGCTCAGGGTCTGGCTTTTTTATACCAACGTGTTTTCTAAGTTCCGCCAAAACTTCTAGGGCTTTTGTGACTTCCTCCTCGGCGATCAGATTTACTCTCAGATGTACTTCCTCCCGTAAAGTATTAACGTATGAGGACCTGTTTTGGGATACTAAAATAAAAATTGCCAGAAAAATTGCTTCAAGGGAAACGACCATAGTCAAGAGCCCGAAGGGAAACGGGTCAAACGGTATGGTTCCGGGGATTATTTCTACGTTTAAAATTATCCAGGCTGTAAATACAATAATATGAAAAATCAAAAAAGGAGTTGAACCGCAAATCTCTGTTAAATCATCCGAAATCTGGGTTAAAATAGACCGGGAGCGCAGTGATTTAGCTTCAAACGATTTAAAAAACTGCCTACGCCTTTCAGTTGCCTGTACATTTGTGTTTTTTTGTGTCGGGTCGGTTTTATCTATTACATCCATGGCAGTACTTTAATATTGCTACTTGCGGGTATCTGGAGTCAAGTATTACTTACCGGCAAAAATTGAAGATTTTTTAATTAATTTAGCTGTATATACAATTTCGCGCACTTCCCCATCCTCTCCTTCAATCTCATTCACGCCGGACATTCTGGCATATTCCTGGAGGTAATCAGAGAGGGAAGCCTGATTTTCTTTAAGTTCAGACTTTAACTCTTTAATTTTTCTATCCAGATCAGCAGCCTGAGGTTGCTTTAAAATTTGTCTTTTCGTATTTTGTTTTATTTTTGCAGCCTCCTTTGCTGCTTTATCGTGTTCCTGATATGTTGTGTCGTTTGTAAATATATCATCCAGCATGTCCTTAAGCTTTCTTGACTCATCAGATAGTTTATCAATAGTCGAAATGTGTCCTTTGATAAGGGATTCCATATTAATAAGTATTTCTGAGTTAGCAACACCTGGTTCAGAAGCCGCCTGAGTGGTTTTCTCTTTTAGTACTTCCCCCTCAACTACGTTTGAATTATCAGCCATAAGTAATCAATTTAAAAGAAACCGTAAAGAAAAGCAAGCA
>JACPKO010000030.1 GCA_016186985.1 Candidatus Daviesbacteria bacterium | reverse complement strand
GCGTTATTCAAGTTCTGGTTTAAAACCCGGGCTAATAAATTAATTTGACCTGTTTGAATAGTTACATCACCGTCGTTACCATCAGCTTCGTTGTCTCCGGTATCAGCATTTATTGATACATTATTTCTTAACTTTAATTCATTGACAATGTTTATTTTTTCTGCAGAATTATCAGAAATATCAATTGTGTTGCTGGAATCTTCCCCGTTTCCTTCTATTGAAGCGGAAGATGGGTCATCTGGGGTGCAGCATCCGATTTCTGCAGTTGAATTATTACCTGAATTTAATATTTCAACCTGCTCTTTTGCATCTCCGGTTTGTATCTGAACTTCCCCTGTATTACCATCTGCTTCGTTATCTCCTGTAAATGCCTCTGCTTCAACCTGATTATCAATCTGAGCATCATTAGTTTGGACGATTTGGGTATTTTTCTCTCCCTGATAAGAAATTTCACTCTTTGATCCCGCCCCATTTCCTGAAACACTAAATTCCTGCGCAAAAACAGCAAACGAAAAAAACTGGTTAACAACCAGTAATGCGGCAGCTAGACTTACCAGCGCATTTTTAATTTTCATATTCAGAGTGTTAGATAGGGAGATCTAAATTAGCTAACCCGGTTAAGGAGGTAGATACAGACAGCGATCAAAGACCCTAAGAGTACCCCTTCAACTCTTTGGGCTGCAAGTTTATTTTTAATTTTCCGTGTGTAGTAAGCAATCCTGATCCTGGACAGTGCTAAAAGAGCCATCAAGGGTAACACCAAAATAAGCCAGGCTAGGTTAACTTTAATCTTGCTTTTACTGATTAAGGCACCGTCAGGAAATTCCCTGCCCGGGCCAATCTTCATTCCTGCAACCTGGGAAACTGATGCTGCAACTGAACCGGATACTCCTCCTGCACCGCCTATTGTTCCTGATGGGGAATTTGAGCTATTGTTGGCCGTGATTACAGGAGAGGGAGATGCTTTTTTGGCCTTTTTAGTATTTTTGGCAGTTGAACTTGGTGCTGTGGCCGTTTCCTCCTCTTCAACCGCTTCTTCTTCATCTTCTTCTGCAGACCCCTGGGCTACCAGCGTCGGTGAAGAGCTTGGGTTTGAGCTTTTTGCAACCTCTTCCTTTTTCCCGTCAGGAGTTACAAAATCACCCTTCCATGAACCAAATACGTTAACTACCGTAACAAAGAGCTTTCCACCGCCTGTTATGTTGTTATTAACAAAGTTAACAATATTTGCAACAATATTCGCGTCACCTGTTTCGACATTGACATTTCCTCCTGTGTTGTTATTTGCTTTGTTTTTACCAGAGTTAGCACTTAAGTTAACGTTATTAACCAAGTCAATCGTGTTGTTTTGGGTTGTAGTATTTGTATTGTTTTGAGCAATATTAGCTGAATTGTCTGATCCTGAACCGTTTCCGGAGTTCATTGCTATAACTTCGCCATCTTCGTTAACTATAAATTCCGTTCCTTCTGATCCTGCCAGGTTTGAGCCATCCGGCGAACCTACTATTTTTCCAACCCAATTTCCGGCTTCATTAACCAGAACCAGCCACCATACCCCGCCCGCCACATTGGAATTAGCTACATTTAAAACCTGCGCATCAACATTAGTATCACCGGTTTCAATTGTATTGTCACCCTTTGTATTGCCCGATGCGCTGTTTCCAGAGGTTGCAACGTTATTGTTTGCAAATGTCAAAACATTGGCTGCTACATTTGCATCCCCGGTTTGAATGCTTACATCTCCGTTAGTGTTAGCGTTAGCTTCGTTATTACCAGAATCAGCTACTAGAGTTAAATTGTTTTCTACATCCGCATCATTATTTTGGAAAGTTTTATTCGTATTGTTTATATCAACATCCCCTGAGTTAGTTGAGTCCGCACCGTTACCTGTGTTCGCAACCTGTACTGAACCGTTACCGCAGTTTGAAATACATCCTGCTGCAAAATCCAAAACAATATCCCCAACATGGTCATCTTCTACATTAAATTCTGCAACCGCAAGTCCGGATACGTTAGTATTTAAAGAATTTACGATTGTGCCTGTAACATTTGCATCCCCGGTTTTTACATCAACATTTCCGCCTGTATTTTTATTCGCTGTATTATCTCCTGTAATTGTTGTCTGGTTTAAGTTACTGACAACCTGGGCGCTGTTATCCTGGTTATTAGTATTAGTATTTGAAACGGATACTGAACCATTATTGTTTGAACCAGACCCGTTTCCGTTATTAACCACCCCAACTGAAGGTCCGGAATCAGAAACGCCTGCACTTACTCCCGGCGTTAGGGCAAAATTGCTGTTTCCGGAAGTAACCAAACCTGCCGCATTTGTTGCATTACCGGTATCTATACTTGCTCCCCCATTGTTTCCGCTTGAATCCTGTGCGCCGGTTTGGTCTCCCGAAGGTAAAGGAGTAGGGGAAGGGGTGGAGGTTGGTTGTGATGAAGCTTTAACCTGCTCAGGTGAAGAGCTTGGGGAAGGAGATCCGCCAGCTGGCGGAGTCGGAGAAGATGAAGGTTGAGCAGATGCAGGAGCCTCTGAAGATTCAGGTTTAGGTGTAGGACCAGGCTCATCTGATGCATCAGGGTCAGGAGCGCTTGGCGCTGAAGGAGCGCTTGGTGCTGAAGGAGCTGCAGGCACTGAAGGGGCGGTGGGCGCTGAAGGAGCGCTTGGTGCTGAAGGAGCTTCAGGTGCAGCCAGCACCGGGGTGCCAATCACATGTCCAAATATAAATATTGTTAGTGTTATTATAGTTAGAGCTTTTTTTAGTCTATTCATTTTGTTTGCTAACATTTTATTCACTATTCTTTTGGACTTTTGGGGATCTTTGCTGAAGTGCAAGCCAAGACCCCCGAAATCCAATCTGCCTAACCAAAAATTGAATCTAACAATTCTTCCCAGTCCCATTCAAATTCAAAGTCAGAGCCAATTCCGGCTACGTTTGAATTAAACTCGTTAACTACTTCTGAATCCACACCTGCATCTCCGGTCTCGATCAAAGGATCGTGACCATCTTCTCCTCCGGTGTTGTCTTCAGCTTCGTTATCTCCGGTTTCTGCTTCTAACTCATCGAGTTTGTTATCTAAATCAGCATCGTTGTCCTGGAAGACTCCACTTTTGTTTCCGCTGTCTAAATCCAAGTCGATATCGTTATCGGAATCAGAACCGTTATCTGCGATTTTTGCTGTCAAATCATCGAAAAGACAGTCGCAGGAAAGTTCCGCCCAGTTAAAGTTGCCTACGTTAGCAACGAGAGACTCAACATCAGCATCTCCTGTTTCTATTGAAACTTCTCCGCCAGTGTTGTCGTTTGCATCGTTGTCTCCGGTTTCCGCTTCAACATCTACTTTATTGTAGATATCTGCATCATTGTCTTGGGTTACAACATTTTCGTTGTCGATATCAGCGTCGATATCGTTATCGGAATCAGATCCGTTACCCAATATCCAAAGGCTTAAGGAGCTTCCTTCGTCATCCCCGCTTCCGATTCTTGCAAAGTTGGAATTAACAAAGTTTAGGACTCCTACGCTAACATCTGAATCACCGGTTTCGATCGAAACATCACCATTTGTGTTGTCGTTTGCATCGTTGTCTCCGGTATCTCCATCGACGTAAACCTTATTCTCGACATCTGCATCATTGTCCTGGAAAATTCCGTTGGAAGATTCCATATCCAAATCTACATCGTTGTCGGAATCAGAACCGTTATCAGCAATTTTTACTGAGGTATCACCTTTCGCGCAGCAGTCTATTGATGCCGAGTTTGAATTCAGCAAATTCTTGACCGCAACAGCGACATCTGAATCTCCGGTTTTGATTGTTACATCTCCGCCAGTGTTGTCGTTTGCATCGTTGTCTCCGGTTTCTGCTTCAACATCTACTTTATTAGTTACATTTGCTGTGTTGTTTTGAACAACAGTTGTGTTTTTAGTAAGGTTGATGTTTGCGGTATTGTCTGAATCAGTACCGTTACCAGAAATGGTGATAGTTGTTGCTGCAAAAGCAGGGGTTGCAAAGGAATTTAAAAGTAAAGCTCCTGTTGCGACTGCCGTTGCAATTCTTCTATTTATTATCATGTGTTGTTTCACCTCCTCCCTTTAATTTCCCTGTGGTCCGCATGTCGGACTTACTTTGGGAACACTTCTCCGCCTGCTCAAATATGAGACAAAAAAACGGAGGCCTTCTCGCAATCCATAGCTCTTAGCTTAGAATTGTGAGATAGCCTCCGTTGGCGGTCGTCTATCTATAGTTTCTAATTTTCGTAGTAGCAATTAAAAACTATATTTGTTACTTGATATTATCTATTGGGTTATTCAATGTCAAGAGGTTATTAATAGATTTGCTCATAACGATAAACTTATTAACATTTACTATATAGATTAGTTTCGAAAATAGCATATCCTATTAAAAAATGTTTTGCGACTTGTCGCTTTCTTTTGCGTCAGTTCTGGAATTTTAAGGTTATTTCTTTTTCTTTTCCGGGTCCGGAATGGTTTGGTTTTTTTGTAGTTTTTACAGCAGGCTTTATCCGTTTGATTTTTTTAATTATCCTTTGGGTGATTTGGGTTATTTGCCCGTCTTCAAGATAAACCTCAACGCTTCCGTACATGTTCGCATCCATGGCTTTGCTTAAGATGTTAAGCAAATCATTGGTCGGATTTTGTCTTGGATCCATAATTAAAATTTGATATCTACGGTTGTTTTTTCGCCTTTAATTTCCCCGACTTTAATTTTTAAATCCTTATATGATTTACTGATTGAAAAACCTATTCTGGTAGGTTTGACTGAAATGGCGTCAATTACCACCGGGTCGTTATGAATGCTCGGGGAAAGGGGTTCGCTTTCATTATTATTAATGAATAGCCTTGTATAATCTTTTGTTGACATTGAGATATTTTTATTGCTGTCGTTAACTATTTTTAAGTTCAAAACTAAAAAAACTTTCCCGTTAACTGCATATGCTTTTTTGCCTTTAATAATAATTTCATCCCGCAGCTCCGCATTTTCTATAATGTATTTAATTTCACCGACTGTTTCGCTTTTGTCATCTTTTAGTGGAAATTTAAATTCTTTGTTAAGCGGTAATGTTGCCAGAGCATCTTTAATTCCAGTTCTACTGCTCGTGGTGCTTTGGGGGCTTGATGCCCGGAACGGGTTAATCTTAATTAAAGCAAATATAACCACCAATATTACAATCAATGTGACATAAAATTTTGTTCTTGAACCGTTAAATTTATGAAGGTAATTTCTGTACATAGAAAAAGGAGGCAGGGAAGCAGTAGGTTGCGATCCTACCAAAGAGATCAGGACCTGTCAACAGTTATTGTAACTTTTGATGCATTTTGATCCTTTTTGATGGTAATTTCAATTTTCTCGCCAGGTTTAGCCCCGGAAAGTTTGTTTAAAATTACCCCGTTCGTGTTAGTTTGCGTAAAAGATTTAGCATTAAAACCTGCTTTTCTAATTTTATCTTTATACCAGCTCGTGATTGCCTGCGCATCCGCACTGCTTTCCAGTTCCATTTTGCCTGGTGACTGGGAAATTAACTTTGACTGAGGGTATATATAATCTTCTAAAGTAGGTGTTAAAGCAGGGGTTTTAGAAACTGTCGGACTGGGAATAGGTGTACCTTCAGGCTTTGCAGTTTCTGGAACCGTATCCTGGGGGCTGGCAGCCGCAGTTGCAGTCCGGGAAGCTTCCGGAGCTATCACTTTAGGATCTGGAGCAAAACTAGTAATGAGAGCATTTTGGCGGTTGAAATAAATTGCTGCCGATGCAGAAACTAGCAATAAAACTATAACCAGTATCACCATATTTGGGGAAAAATTTTTCATAGAATTTTTTTCAACTGTTCCAAACTATCATAATTATATATTGAAACGGCAAGAATAGGTTTTTCTAAAGTCGAAAGCTCGCTTAAAAGCTCATTTAATCCCTTTTCGTCAGTTAGGTCCGACTTTGTCAGAAGGATAACTTCCTTTTTTCTACTCAGACGGGGATTGTAAGAAACCAGTTCCTTTCTGACCTTATGGTAATCTCCGGTTGGATCAAGTGAATCGGAAGGTATGCAGTGCAGTATTAATCTAACCTTTTCAATATGCTTTAAAAACTTTAGACCCAGGCCTTTTCCAGCTGAGGCGCCTTCAATGATTCCCGGGATGTCAGCAATAACCTGCCTGCCTACCGGCAGGTTTTTTTCTAAGACTCCCAGGTTAGGCTCTAAAGTTGTAAACGGATAATCGCCGACTTTGGCGTTAGATGAGGTTAGCTCGTTTAAAAGTGAGCTTTTGCCTGAATTTGGAAGTCCGATAAGTCCTATGTCTGCAATTAATTTGATATGTATTTTTACTTTTCTTGATTGTCCTGCCAGGCCCGGCTGGGCGTACTGAGGGGTTGTATTGCGTGACGAGCGGAACTCGTAATTACCCTTACCTCCTTTACCGCCCTCACAAAGAAGTATTGTTATCTCGGGTTTAGGAAAAGTAAAAGTCTCCCCGGACTGCAGATCAATAATTTGGCTGGATGCAGGAATTTCAATGTAGAGATCAAGGGCATTTTTTCCGGTTTTGCGGTTTGATTGTCCGGCTTCGCCGTTACCTGCACTAACTTTGGTGTGTCTCGTAAAATATCCTAAAGAAGAAATACTATCTGAGGAGCGCAGATAAATACCCCCGCCTTTCCCCCCGTTTCCACCGTCAGGACCCTTTTGGGGCGGGCGGTGGAACGAAACTTTTCCGGATCCTCCATGCCCTGCAATCAGTTCAACTTCCGCTTCATCTATAAACATTCGACTATTTTACCCTAATACGGGGAAAAAGTTGTAATATTAGATAGATGATTAAAACTGCCTTAATTTTAGCTCCTATATTTATTCTGACTGCAATAGGCTTTTGGCTGATTATGCCCGGAAGAAATATTCCTATCTTAATTAGTGGCCGGAAAGATACGGTTCAGGAGACACAAAATCTTGTTGAGCTTAACAATAAAATCAACTTGCTGGAGGATAAAATAAACTTACTTGAAAATTCAGATTCAGACCTCAATTCAAAAATATCTTCACTCCAGTCGCAGGATTTGGAAAACCAATCAACTATTTCTCGTTCTAAAAAATCACCTGTTTTAATACCTATAAACCCCGGAGGATCGTTTGACGCTAAAGACTGGAAAAATCTTACTTCGGGATCAATAAAAATTAGTCCTGATGATTATCCCGGGTATAAAGAAGCATATCTGATAATTAATTTATCAGTTTATGTAGGACAAGGTAAAGCTTTTGCCAGATTAGTAAATCCTGATAACGGTTTAGCAATTCTTGAATCCGAAGTTTCAACCAATGCTTATGCTCCTGCTACCTTAACTTCCAAACCTTTTAAGCTTCCTGCAGGTTCAAATAATTACACAATCCAGATAAAAACTTTAGTTGAGGGTGGTTACCCTGCCCAAGCCGGAGAAAGTTTCCTCCAGATTACATATTAAATACTAGCTATTGACATATATAAAAAATCCTGATTAACTGATTTAAGAAAGAAAGGCGGTGATTTTAAAAATGTCTTTAGATGATATAACAGGAGGTGGCAGTAACTGGACTCCGCCGGCCGGAGGAGGTACACCAGTGCCAGACCCTATGGGAGCGCCGCCTGCAGGCCCCGCAGCGCCGACACCTGGCCCGGCTGAACCCACACAACCCACCTGGCCAACACCGCAGCCTGCAGGCCCAACAGAGCCCGCAACAGGAGGTATGCCCGGAGCAACAGAACCACCGCAACCTGAAAGTGATACCGGTACGGTAGCGTCAACAGTTTAAGATGTAATTCAAATCTCCCCAAAGATTTACTCAAGTCTCTTAAGACTATAAATTTGTACAAAGGGTAAATTTAGGGGAGATTTTCTTGGAGCGGCGGAGCGGATTTGAACCGCCGACCTTCTCGTTGGCAACGAGACATTCTACCACTGAACTACCGCCGCAAGCGGGTGCCGCAACCCAGAATCGGACTGAGATAATCTGTTCTTCAGACAGACGCCTTGACCACGTTGGCAATTGCGGCAGATGAACTTTGGTATTTTATATCATCCGAAGAAATATTTGAAGAGGATCGTAATCAACACTGTTACAACGATAGAAGAAGTAAATGGAATATAAATTGAAATAGTTAAATGTATCCCAAAAATAATTAAAGAGCAAATTAATGTGGGCACTAAGGGACTCGAACCCCTGACATTCTCGGTGTAGACGAGACGCTCTACACCTGCGCAAATTTCGGAGAAATTTGTTCGGGTAAACCAACTGAGCTAGTTGTGGACAAGACAGGATTCGAACCTGTGACCACCTCGGTGTAAACGAGGTGCTCTAACCAACTGAGCTACTTGTCCAATTCTTTCCAATAATTTTTTAAAACCCTTCTCAAATAATTTCTGCCCCACTGGGCTTTAAAAAACTTTTCCCTGGCAGTTGCATCCTGTTGATGTAAATATCCTTCAAAGTAAACTAATTTCAATGGCACTCTTCTTTTAGTTGCTTCTACCTTGCCACTGTTATGATACTCCAACCTTTGCTTTAAGTCAGATGTATAACCTGAATATAACTTTCCATCTTTTACACTCCTAAGCACATAGATGTAAAACATTATATTAAAACGCTCTTCACCCGCGCAAATTTCGGAGAAATTTGTTCGGGTAAACCAACTGAGCTAGTTGCCCAAACATGCTTATTATATACTATCGGTGCGGATGAGAGGATAACACGCCCCCCGCCTGCGGCGGGGCTGAACCAAATCAAAGATTTGATTAAATCCTCAAACACCCAACAAATTTTAACTTACGCCATTGGCGTAATTTAAAATTTGTGCGGATGAGAGGAGTTGAACCTCCACGGGCTTGCGCCCACAACCACCTCAAGGTTGCGTGTATACCATTTCACCACATCCGCAAACTTGGGTAATTATATCTGAATTTGAGAAGATTTTTAAGTTTTATTTTAACTCTCGTTCATTAGCAGCCTTTTTCGAAAACTTCTGGCTGCCGCATCTATAAGTTCTGTGTGTCCTTTTATTAAATTTTCAGGTAACCTATCTACACTAAAGAATTCTCCTACAGGAGCTTCAGTTACTTCCACCCAGAATCCAACCCAAGCAGCTGTACCTCTCTCTTCTTTATTGATACCATTCCCAAACTGTATCGGGCCACGTAAGATTTTAGGGTTGCGCAGTTCTCCTCGAATTACTCTTTCAATAGCATCTTGATATGTAGTCCCTTCTCTATCAGTTGGTAATATGATTGATCCTGGTGAATGCCACACGCTAGGCCAATAAGGATCGTCATCTGGCCTTTGTAATAATAAAACGTTTAGCTCTGGTGTACGGTTAAGAGGCACTACTTCTACAACAGAAAGAGTTGCTAATCTGGAGAATTGGAGAAAAATGCCCAAAGGGAGACGACCTGACGGCAATCTACCTAATATATTTGCTGCAGTTGTTAGCTCTTCCGGAGAAGGGTATTCTCCACCTGTTCTCATGTGCCATAATCTAACAGAATTTGTCTTAATTTACTATTTGCGAAATGTGTGCCGAAGAAAGGAGTTGAACCTTCACCTTCTTGCGAAGACAGCGCTCTGAACGCTGCGTGTCTACCATTCCACCACTTCGGCAAATTTTAATAGATTTTACTCTAAATTGCTAATATTTCCCACTATTGCCTTATTGTGGTAATCTTAGTGGAATAGATGAGCAAAGCCAATCAGAAAATAGTCACTTTGGGCGGGGGGACAGGTCATTATTCGCTTTTACGGGGTCTTGTGGATACCAATGACCCGGAGCAAATTAGTGCGATTACCGGCACCTGGGACAGCGGAGGCAGCTCAGGAAGACTAAGGGTTGAGATGGGGGTTTTGCCACCCGGGGACACCCGACAGTGCCTGCTGGCTTTAATGGAAGACGACGCACAAAGGCAGGTAGCCCAAAAACTTTTTAACGAACGGTTTAAGGACGTTTCCGGGCCCCTAAAAGGCCATGCCTTAGGCAACTTAATCCAGTCCCAGCTACAGCTTTTATATCAGGGCGCAGACCGTGGACTGGATGCGGCAAGGGCATTATTTAGAGTACGGGCCCAAATTATTCCTGTTTCTTTAAGCGATTTGCAACTTTGCGCTAAAACTGTTAAAGGAAATATTATAGAAGGGGAGTCTTTAATTGATACAAGGGGGGATGAGAAAGATTTTAAGGCCAGGGATAAAATCTCAAGAATTTATTTTGACTCAACTGCAGATGTTAACCCGAAAGCGCTTGAGGCAATAGCAAACGCAGATAAAATTGTTTTAGCTCCGGGGGATTTATATACGAGTATCCTGCCGCACCTTCTGGTCAACGGTGTAGCCGAAGCTATTCACTCCTCTCATGCAAAATTGGTCTTTGTTTTAAATTTAATGACTAAAAGGGGAGAGACTGACTTTTTTAAAGCGTCGAACTTTCTTGAGTCTTTGGTTTTTTACCTTGGACAGGGCAGCAGGATAGATTTTATTGTTGCCAACAAGAATTCAATTGTGCCTGATATTGAAAAAGTTTATGCAAAACAAGGCCAAAAAATAGTTAAACTGGATGAGGCTGAGATTAAAAAAATCGCCCCTAACGCAAAGGTTATAACCTCATCTCTCGCAAAATACTCACCTAAGGAGCACCTTCTTAGGCACGATCCGGACAAGCTCGCACAAACCCTCCTCAGCTTCTGAATATATCCCATATAATTTGACTTAGTTTACCTTATAGTATATAATTCTCTGTTCAATCTTGAAGGACACCCAAAGCTTCAGGATTCTTTCAACAACTAGGGTTGTTGGATGAAAAATACATGGAACTTCAAAAATTAATTTTGGGTCTTTTAACCGCTTCCCTTATATACCTTCCTTTCAATTTATTGAGGGTGTCTCCAGTTTATGCTCAAAGTGAGCAGATTGTACAAATTGAAGCAAGACCTGTTGATAAAAGAGCCACCATTCTTAAAGATTACTTAGCTAAACATAACTCGCCGCTTGAGGACAGCGCACAGGATTTTATTGATGCGGCTGATCAGTATGGCCTTGACTGGAAATTAGTTGTTTCCATTTCCGGTGTAGAATCTACATTCGGTAAATACATCCCTGGAGGTTTTAACGGCTGGGGGTGGGGAGTTTATGGCAATAACGCTATCTATTTTAAATCATGGCGCGAAGCTATATTTACCATCTCCAAGGGACTCAGGGAAAATTATGTTGATAAAGGTTATGCTGAACCTTATTCAATGAATAGACTTTATGCCGCATCGCCTAAATGGGGTAAAAATGTTACCTTCTTTATGAATTCTATTGAAAAATTTGCCCAAAATTACCCGGTTGACGTAGAGCTTGCAGGAATTGAATACTCGAGTGACCTTCCTGAAACACGAGGGCTAACTACTGAACTTGCCAATAAAACGCATGAATTCAGTTTAGATGTATTAAACTAACTCAACTGATAAATCAGTTGTAATATATAATTAGGCCAAATGTTAAAAACTTTTGCCGCCCTTCTTTTAGGTAAATCCATTTTTTTTCTTTCCAGATTATTGGGTTTAGGCGGGGGATTCGCAGCCCCCGGTTTTTACGCATTAAAAATCGATCCTGATTTAGTAAATAAACTTGCTTCACAAATACCCAAGCAGGTAATCATCACAGGTACAAACGGAAAAACAACAACCTCGGCTATGCTCGCACATATGTACCGCGATCACAATCAAAAAGTTATCCGCAACCAAACAGGCTCAAATCTTGAAAGGGGAATTGCCTCAACACTCATTAAGCACAGTTCTTTTTTTGGATCAATTAGGGAACAAGTTGCGGTTTGGGAAATTGATGAGGCAGCTTTTAACAACCTAGCCCCCAAAATTAAGCCCGATTTAATTGTATTTTTGAATGTTTTTCGTGATCAGCTTGACCGATACGGCGAAGTGGACAGTATTATAAAAAAATGGATTGAGACAATAATGAAACTCCCGGAAAAAACTCAACTGCTTATTAACGGGGACGACGGAAGTTTGGAACCTCTTGAGAAAGCGGGCAAAAAAACGGAGAGTTTTTCAGTTCACAAAAACGATTTTAAAGGCGAAAAGAAATCATCTTCGAGTAAAAATTCCCGTTTTAAAACAGTAAATGTAAAGGCAAATGCGCTTGAGGGAACCGGTTTTATATTTCAGCTTGATAACTGTAAATTGCCGGTTAGTTTGCAGCTTCCCGGGGACTACAACATTTATAACGCTTCAGCCGCGCTGGCCGCTAAGTTTTTACTTGGAGACTTAAGAAATTCGGAAGCCGAAAGCTTAAAGAACTTTAAGGCCACTTTTGGCAGGTTTGAGAATTTTGAAAGCGCGAATAAAAGAGGGAGTATTTTTTTGATAAAGAATCCTGTCGGGGCTACCCAGGTTTTGCAGACTGTTTTGCCTCATATTACTTCCAAAGATACATTACTTCTTGCTTTAAATGATAATCTTGCAGACGGAAGGGATGTTTCCTGGATTTGGGACATTGAATTGGAAAAATTTAAAATCTCAAATTTCAAATCTCAAATCTTTACAGCAGGTTCAAGAGCTTTCGATTTGGCTTTAAGATTAAAATATGCAGGAATTGCAGAAAACAGAATTGAGATCATTCCGGGTCTTGAATCGGCCTTTGATAAATCCTTGGCAAAAACTTCAGGACGCTTATTTATTCTCCCAACTTATACGGCTTTAATGAAACTGCAAAAAATAATGGTTAAGAAGGGAATTCGAAAGGAGTACTGGAAAGAATGAAACTCATAATTGGATATTTGTACGGGGATCTAATGAATATTTACGGGGATACAGGCAACATTATTTGTCTTAAAAAACGCTGTGAGTGGCGGGGAATAGAGGTTGAGGTAAAAAACATTTCTGTGGGTGATAAACTCAAACCTCGGGGGTTTGATATGTATTTCTTTGGAGGGGGGCAGGATCAGGCACAAACCCAAGTGGCAGGTGACTTAACAGAAAGTGGCAAGGGAAAAGTGGTAAGGGAAGAAGTTGAAAGGGGAGTTCCCATGCTTTCAATTTGCGGGGGCTACCAGCTCTTAGGTAAATTTTACCAGCCGTTTGAAGGGAAAAAGCTGGATGGTGTCGGGATATTTCCTGCTTACACAAAAGCTTCAAATGACAGGATGATTGGGAATATTGTAATTAAGCCTTCAGCTTTCAGCCTTCAGCTTTCAGCAAAAAACAAATATGCAGCTGATAGCCGACAGCTAATTGCTGATAGCTATTTAGTTGGTTTTGAAAATCATTCGGGAAAAACTTTCCTGGAAAACGGTGCTAAACCATTAGGAAAAGTTATTAAAGGCTCCGGGAACAATAGTGAAGACGGGACAGAAGGATGCATTTACAAAAATGCCATCGGTTGCTACATGCATGGCTCTCTTCTTCCAAAAAACCCTCAACTTGCAGACTGGTTAATCCAAAAGGCCTTAGAAATAAAGTATGAAAAGAAAGTCAAATTAAAGCCTTTGGGCGATGAACTAGAAAACAAAGCACATGATTTTGCTGTAAAAGAATTCAGCTGATGTGCCCAAGAGAGGACTCGAACCTCCACGCCTTACGGCAATGAGCGTAGCTCTTGCTTCGCAAAAGGTCCTACAATTTGAAACTACAAACTTGTGGGCGAGAGAGGACTTGAACCTCCACTCTTTTTCAAGAACATGGTCCTAAACCATGCGTGTCTACCATTCCACCACTCGCCCGATAAAATGTTTCAAATTGAGAATCAACCTATCGTGTATACCATTTCACCACTTGGGCTTAATCGAATTCTAACAAAAAATTCACTCTATATCTATCTAGACTTATAGTTATTGTTTCGTTTGCTGTTTCTTGGTATAATACGGATATCATGAATCCAACCAGAGCTCAAACTCCAGGTATAAATAAACCCAGCCTTTTTGAAGGTATTGAGAATTGGAGTGAATTTGAAAAAGCCGAGACAGATAACACAAAAGTCATCCATTCAGCAGAAGCTAAACAGACTATCCGCGAAAGCTGGGACTCTTTTTACCGTCTAAGAACAGAGACTATAAATGAGACCGTTAAAGAAAATCCTTTAACCAAGAGTGAAGTAGGCGAAACTGTGACTCTGCAGGAAAACTTTCTAGAGCCTGGTCTAAAACCGGTATTTGTAATTGAAGATGTTAAAGGAAGTGGTTCAAGCCTTGAGGAAGCAGGACTAAAACTTGATTTTCCGGCTTT
>JACPKO010000059.1 GCA_016186985.1 Candidatus Daviesbacteria bacterium | reverse complement strand
GGGTAGAATTCCTAAAATATCCCCAAATGCCCAAATTCCATCAATATTTGTTTCTAAAAACTCATTTACTTTTATGAAACCTTTTTCATTCATCTCAACTCCTGTTGCTTTAATGTCTAATATGTCTGTATTGGGCACTCTACCAGTTGCCACCAGTAGCTGATCTGCAAATATTTCTTTTCTTTCGCCATTAAGTTTTATAGTGAATTTTCCATCCTGGTAAGAGACAGATTCAGCTTCAGTATTAAAAAGTATTTCATATTTTTTTGAAAATTCCTTAGTAAACCATTCAGCAATTTCTTCATCTTCTTCAGAAAGCATCCTCTCCCCTCTGACTAAAATAGTAATCTTAGTTCCCAGGCTTCCATAAAAATGAGCCAGTTCTGCTGCAATATACCCTCCACCTATTACAACCATATGTTCAGGTTGTTTTTCCAGTCTTAAAGCCTTAGTGCTATCAAGGTATGGGGTAGTCTCCAGACCAGGAAGAGGAAGTATAGAGGGTCTAGTTCCTGCCACAATAAACACTTTTTCAGCCTCAATTTGCTCAACTTGTCCTGAGCCTGCTTGCAGTGAGCTTGCCGAATCTGTCGAAGGATCACCAACCTGCATCTTTTTAGGTCCAATAAATTTGCCTTTTACTTTATATAGAGTAGGATTTCCACCCTCCAAAATAGCTTTCTCTATCCCTGCAGAATCTGTATCAACCGCCTCAGAAACCCTTTTGACAATGGAGGCAAAATCTATATTTTCGATTTTAGATTTTATCCCAAACTTTTCAGAACTCTTAATTGTTTCCATTACATCCGCTGAATGGATAAGCATCTTTGACGGAATACAACCTCTATTAAGACAAGTTCCACCCAGCGGACCCTCTTCAACTAGAGCAACAGACAGACCTCGCTGCGCAGCAAAAGATGCTACCTCAAGACCGGCGCCTGAACCAATGACTATAACATCATATTTTTTCATAGAATCATAACTAGTTTATCACTATAGCTGGCACCTTCATAACTAACCATTATGGTGTAGTTCATGCCCCATCAAATCTTGCGTGGACTTTGCTTTTAAGCCACATTTTGAGCATGAAATTGAGTGTTCTTGCTGCTCCTCTTTCTGATCACTATGCGCCTTTTGAGCATGCTCACCTAACTCCTGTTGAGAATTAAATTGTCCCCCACACATTGGGCATTTCAAATTAGTATCCATAATTTATCACCTCCTTAAAGTTCAGTTAAACAACTCCAAAATTTCATCTTTAGTTGGACTTTTGTCCGCGTATTCCCAAACCTTACCTGTTAGCGGATTGAATAAAGTTGGAGTATAAATGAAATTAACATCATATCCCTGACTCATATTATGCTTATTAATTAAATCTATGTGTTGATTCCAAACTTTCCTTCCCTCATCTTCATCAACATTATATCTCTCAATTTTGTAACCCGCTTTTTCCAGCTCATCCAAAATTGGTTTGGTTTCCTCACAATGCTCACAATCATTTTTCCAAAGTTCAATTAGATGAGGCGGAGCCTCTCTAAGAGCTTTGCTCATTATTTTTGATTTCATATCTCTCCTTTTTTAAGTAAACCCCTACCGTCTGTTAGGGGATTACAAATATCTTTTTAACTTTCTTTTTTCTCGCTACCCAAAAGCTCAAACATATTGCTTCCCTGCATTAGTAGCGCTTTAACAATAATTACAAGCTGGACCATAATTCCAAACAAAAGCATTCCCATTCCTAACCCTTGTAATATGTTTTGCCATTGCCTCCAAACTTCAATACTTTGCCAGGTAGTAACAAAAAACTCTCCAGCGTTAGCTGCTTCCCTAACCGCCTTACTCTCTACCCAATAAGCATTATTCAAGTTCCCAACATACCAGCCAATAGCAAAAGAGATAACAATAAACATTAAACCTAACATCCCTACCATCCTGCCCATATTACTCATCCCTTGTGCTTTTGGCACAACTGTTTTTGGATCAATTAACATAAATTTATCACCTCCTAAACTTTTTTAGCCAAAATTTATACACTGGTTATGTTAGTAGTTTGGCCTATCTTTTTTGGTTCTTCTTTTTTAATCTGGGTTTGGCAATTACAATTTTTGGGATGTTTTTCAACCATCCCCATCATTCTGCCCATACTGCACATTAAACAATTGTCGTGTGGTCCATGTGACATATTATTTTTCACCTCCTTCTAAATAGCTGATTCTATCATTTGCCTAAAATAGTCTTTGCTTTGAACTCCAATTATTGTTTTAATTGGCTTGCCTTCTTTAAAAATCATAATTGTCGGGATGCTCATAATCCCAAACTGTGAGGCAATTTTGGGGTTGTCATCTACATTTAGCTTTCCCACCTTAACCTTTTCCTTATATTCCTCTGCCAACTCCTCCACGATTGGGCTAAGTATCCGGCAGGGCCCACACCATGGAGCCCAAAAATCAACCAGCACCGGCATCTCAGCTTTAAAAACTTCACTCTCGAAGTTTTGGTCAGTAAAAGTACAATTAGTGAGACAAGAATTTATACCTATCATAATTGATAAGTTTAAGATAAGTACAAATATTATTCTGTCGTTAGGATGACAAATTAAATGTCAGTCAGTTTTTGCGGATTATAGGAGATAATCTTTCCTTCGCGTTTTAGTACACCCTGTTTTTCGAGCTTATTAAGCATCTCAGTCAGGGTTGGTCTTGAAATCCCAATCATATCTGCCAGCTCTTCATGGGTAAACTTTGAGGTGATAGTTATCCAGCCGTTTTCTTTTTCACCATACCTTGAAGCTAACCGAAACATTAAGTTCTTAATTTTGGTAACCACAGAATCTGACGCTAAAGAAGCGATCTGCTTTTGTGATTCCACTGTTTTTGAGAATAGTTCCTTAATTAACTGATAAGAAATTGCCGGATATTGGGAAACCATTTCAAAAAACTCCTGTTTACCTAAAACACAGACAAAACTATCAAGCGTAGCTTCAACAAAATGTCCCGTCTCATCCTCAATTCCTAAATCACCAAATACGTTTCCAGTGGTTAATACATCAATTATGATTCTTTTTCCGGACGGGGTAATCTCATAAATTTCAACCTGGCCGCTTTTTAAAATGAATACTTTATCTTTATCCTCAGGTTCCAAAATTACCTGCTTTTTAGAATATTCCCTGGCTGTTAAATGATTGCTGATCATCTCCACCTGATCTGCGGGGAGCGCCTTAAACAGGTTGGTCTGTTTTAAATACCACAATTTATTCGCAGAAAAGCTTTGCTT
>JACPKO010000058.1 GCA_016186985.1 Candidatus Daviesbacteria bacterium | reverse complement strand
ATTGCTTCTTTAATTTGTCCGGAAATGGTCTTAATACTTTTTGAACCCCTAACTACCCCACGAAGTTCTTTAACCAATTGAGCATGCTCAGCCTCCAGCGTCTTTTTTCTTTGGGCAGCATCCTTCCCGCCCCTAACTGATTCGACCTCTGCTGCTTTAGCTGCAATCGCATCCTTAGCTTCTCTTACTCTATGCTGGTATGTTCCGTTATCAACTGATTCCAGCACCAGCAAAGAAGCCGCCTCAGGTGTATTAATGTTATCGGCCAGATACCTTAACATGACAAAACCAATCTCCCTCCTATGCCCGCTAAAAACATAAGGCATCGGATAAAGTTGCGCCGCGACGTCTGCAAAGATTGCTTTTGTCAGCAAATCATCCGGAAGGAGTTTTTTTGCCCGCGAATCTCTATCCTCAAGCTGAATTGGATCAGTAAAATCTAGCCTGCTATTCCAAGCCTCAATTAAATCAAGCATATATGGAAACTCTACATCCTTAATCAAAGGCATTACCTGACCTTCTACTGTAATATTTGGGTTCTCGTTGGCCTGACTCAGTGTCCTGGTTAACACTCTTCCTATAGCTCTGGGGGTTAAAATCGGTAAAGTGAAGGATCGACCCGGTCTTTCAATTTTATCTGATATCCCTGCTAGCAGTTTCCCGGCAATAGGCAGAGCAAATTCTTCAATCTGCTCTACTGCAGAAACTACGCTCATCCTGACTAAAGGAATTAATGCCTTAAATTCTTCCGGACTCATCCCTTTTTCCAAAATTCTGAGTACATCCCGCCTGTCGATAACCCCTCCCATAAGTTCGCGGTAACCCAGGAAATCGTGTTCAAGCACCTCCACCTTTTCGCCTTGAGGAGCTGTCTCTTTTATCCCCTCAACTTTATCTTTAAATTCTTTTGGTGAATAAACAGAAAAAACAAGAATTCTTGCACTTGAAGGCCGGGCAGTAGCAGCTATCTTTGCTTCCCGTTCTCTCCTTTTGAGTGACTTGCGCAAAGCTCTCTGGTTTTTAGCCCCTTCCTCTCTCTGTTTTTGCTCTAACGATCTGGCTTCTTGCAATGCTTCTACCTCAACCTGGAGTAAGTTTGCATAAGCCTTATGTCGTTCCAATGCATCCCTAAGCCTTAAGTCACTTCTATAAAAAAGGTCACCAAAATCTTGAGGCGAAGTTTCAATCCAAACTTTAGGATCCAATGGGAGTACTGATTTATACTCCCTATTTTTCAACATTCTAGCTATCTTTAAAGTCAGCCCTCTTCTTTCATCTCTTCCCATACCTAAAAGCTTCAACTCCTGACTCAAGGTTGCTTCTGTTGCAACCCCTATTGCTTCGCCAGATCTTAGCTTCACGCCCCAATCATCCCTCAGGCCCATGGGTCTTACGAATATTTCCGAAAGTAATCCGGCCTTAGGGTCTTTTTCTACCTGTGCTGCTCGTTCTTGTTTCATTTCCGATTTTGGATTATAACAAAGATTATAATTATTTCAAAGTTATAGGTTACTAGTTTTGGGAGATTAAACTTTTATTTTAAATTTTTTAAGGTATTTTTTTTGAGTTTTTGAGGTATAAGAAACCTCCAGCCTGGCATCCGTAATTCCGTTATGATACCTGCAGACATTTTTTGAACATGTCCCAAACAAAAGTTCGCTTGACTGGTTTGATGCTCCTGTTAAACTAAGCGCACCCATTGCAGCTTCTTCCTGACCGTTAGTCTTGTAAACCATCATGTAAGAAACTGATTTAGCGTTTTGCAGGTTTGAAAAATTAACATTCAGAGCTCTTCTGTCTGCTCTAAGCTTTGGAAAAACACTAATTGTGGAACCTAAAGATTTACCGATGGAAGACTTCACTCCTGCCTTAGCTGCCTGGGGCAAGACCTTTGCTTCGGCATTTGTCGCATAAACACTAAATCCTAAAACAAATAGTAACGACGAAACTAAATAATTTTTAAACATAGTGAAACTAACTATTAACAATACCATGTTATACTGGATTAGTGAAGAAAATTGTAATTATTTCAGCTTTTATATTGGTACTGTTAGTTCTTGGAGTATTCTTTTTCTTAAGCTGGAAGGGTAGCGGGAAACCGAACCAGCAAATTAATCTTATTCCCTCTGTAAAGGAAAATGCGCCTTCTGAAACTTTCATAGAATATACCGATCCCGCAGGATTCAGTTTCAGTTATCCTGACAATCTTTCGATAGAAAAAGCAGACACCGAAGACCCTAACTCCTATGCGGACTTACAAATTTTTTCCAAGGACGTTAACGGCAGTATAAAATTAAGAATTGAGGATACAAAGCTAAAATCTGTAGATGAATGGATCAAATCTAATAATATTCCCGATACTGCAATGTCAAAGGAAAATAAATTAGGAAATCTCGATGCAAAAGAAGTAAGAACAACCGACAGGCTAATGCTTGGGGCGGTTGATCAAAAAATTCTTTTCACAATAGAGGTTCCTTTAGTTGAAGAAAAATTCTGGATGAAAGTTTATGAAAAAATCCTTTCAGAGTTCTCCTTTGTCACTCCAGAGGCAAACAACGCCTCATCAGGGTCAAACTCATACCAGTCTGATGTTATATTTGAAGGTGAAGAAGTAGTTGAATGAATACGGAAAGTTTTTTGCAGAAAAAAGCCCGCTTGCGCGGACTTCTTTCTAAAACCCGTCTCGGAAAATATTATTGCTAATATTTCCCTCGTGGTTTGGCATTTCTGCCTTGCACTTCTGACAGGCAACCAATATACTTTTCAGTAATAAAGTTACCTCTATTACCTATACATCTTAACTTGCGTTAAAATAAATGTATATTGGACTATTAAAATTACTCTCTTTTTAGGCTTTCGTCAATCGGTCATAAAATATCACAATAGATCAAAATTTTTATAGGGTTGATTTTGAAAAACTTAAGCTACGCGGCCTTCGGAACTGCGGCTTTAGCGGAAGGCAGAACTGTTATATTTTTAAACTTGTCAAAGTTGTCTTTTGCCCGTACTGATTGATTTTTCGCGAGAGTAGTTCCATCTAATTTATCTCTAGCAGATTTTCTCATCCTATCTAATCTATAATTCTCCGAAGATTTGCACCTCCACGGCTGTCCTGTCGGACACTGGCCCCGTTCGTGCGGCTTGCTTATAACACATCTGCTCGGTTTACGTCTTCTTTCGGCTGCTACATGTTCCAATTCTTTCCTCTTCTCCGGATCTTGACCTGGTGAACTTTTGGGGTTGTTTCTAGCGGTTAAATACACCAAATTTTCGATAGCACCTATTCCTACTATCAATCCTCTCTGTAGTCTGGATTGAGCAGGATCAGGCCCAATCTCAGCAGCTGGTTTTAAAACTCTCTCGGTAAGTATATTACCAACTTCGACTCGAGTTCCTAAAGGCTTTAAGCTGAAATTAAGCCTCTTTACGCTATCAGCTAAGCTTATTTTTACGGTAAGAGGAGCTTCAACAACGCTCATAACAATCTTGTATTATACCCAACTTTCGAATAATTTTCAAAAAAAGGCATATTTAAAACCCAATATTTATTCCTTCTGTAATATTTTTGATATGCAAAATTACAGGTTTGCCGTTTTTAAAATCAATTGCTATCAAATCTATCCGCAACAGACCGCGGATATGCTTTTCGAGCGCATAAAATTTCGTGGTTTT
>JACPKO010000061.1 GCA_016186985.1 Candidatus Daviesbacteria bacterium | reverse complement strand
TCCAATAATTACTGCTATGTATCCTATTAAGTCTATAATTATCTTCTGGTCCATTTTGTAAATTATACTCTGGTATTTGTAACAAAACTACGTGCTACTAAACCACCTTCCTTTTGAACTAGCTTCACATCTCTCCTTTTTGGGCTGCGGGACAGGGATTAAATTTACCCCCGCGTCTGACGCGGCCGAACCAAATCAAAGATTTGATTAGAATCCTTCCGCCCACTTCGATACAAAAATTCCCGCACAAGGCGGGATTTTGTATCGAGCTGCGGGACAGGGATTCGAACCCCAATAGACAGATCCAGATTCTGTCGTCCTACCATTAGACGATCCCGCAGTATGCGTAAATTTTACCTTTTGCGCAGCAAACAGGCAAGCTGTGCTTACTTTTTGAGTGAAGAAAAGGCAAGAAATGGTACTATTTGATCCTGGTATCACAGAACTATAGCGCTGAAGAAGCTTTAGACTCTAGTTTAACTACCTAAGCCTTACAATAATTGAAGCAATTGAGGCCAGAGTATAAGACAGTGCAGAGTAAGTTATATATGGATAATTGCGGAATTTGTCTTTTATCTTTGCGAAAGCGTAAAGGGCAATTATCATCAATATTAATGTTGAATAAAGTCCCACCAAAACCCGATCAAACCCGGCGTAAGCAAAAAAGGTAAAAGCGTAAACGAAGCTGTTAACAAAAAGAATAGACATGTCTTTGTTTCCAAAAACTTTCGACGGATTCATCATCTCAAGAAAAATAAGTGATCCGTTCATCAGTATTCCGCCGATAAAAAATAAAATATTTCCGGTATAATAATCATTTATAAATAGCCCTCCGCAGAGATTATCAGAAAAATTCTTGGTGTCGCAATATTGATTGAAAGTAAAACTTGCAATCTCATGCCAACCTTCTCCCATTCCGTAGAGATATATACCAGCTACAAATAATGAACCTAGAATTAAACCCGTTTTGGTATTTAATCCTTTAAAATTATCGGAAACAATTTTTAGGGTTAAAAAAGACAAAACCACTGAAATTGTTAAAAATACCGGCCCTTGCAAAAGTTCATGCAGCCGGATGAATTGAAACGGCTCGAGTAGAATTCCCGTAGTAAAAGAGAATCTTTCAATGGTTATTACTAAAACATTTATCGAAGCTAAAGTAAAAAGTAAGTTAAGCGGTCTCATGAATTTAATTGTAAACTAAACCACCCTTGGTTTAAATATTTCTGTTAAAATTTGACCGTTATGGTCAAAAACCTCAAAACATTTAGTTCCTTAAAATTTAGGGACTTTAGGCTTTATTATTTCGGCACCCTTTTTTCTGAAATCGGGTCGCAGATGCAGATTGTTGCAATAAACTGGCAGGTTTATGAGCTGACTAATTCTCCTGCTTCTTTAGGCCTTGTTGGACTCTCGGGCCTTCTGGCAATTCTAATTTTCGCCTTGCCTTCCGGTCTTATTGTAGACAAACTCGACAGAAAAAAAGTTTTATTATATTCCCAAATCTTCCCAGCAGTAATTGCTCTTATTCTAACTGCTATGACTTTTTCTAAATCAATAGATCCTCTCGCTATTTATGTTTTGGTATTTTTAAGCTTTGCTGCAAGAACTTTTCAGGGTCCTGCAAGACAGGCAATAATTCCCCTGCTTGTTACGAAACCTTTTTATCTTAATGCTTTTTCTTTGCAGACAATGAGCAGGCAAATGTCTTTAATGATAGGACCCGCAATTGCAGGGTTTGTAATTGAATTTTCCGGAGTTGGAAACATTTATCTTTTTAATGCGGTAACATTCGTTATTTATGTATTTACCCTGCTTCCTATCCATATAAAACCCCACGTAAAAGCTTCCGAGGTTTCATATTCATTTGAATCGCTCTGGGAAGGTGTCAGATTTGTTTTATCAAGCCAGATATTAATTTATACGATGGTCTTGGATTTTATCGCTAATTTTTTCTCATCTGCTGCAACCTTGCTTCCGATTTTTGCAAAAGATATTTTCCAGACAGGACCAAAGGGATTAGGACTTCTCTACAGCGCTCCGGCAATTGGCTCAACCATTGCAGGACTTATTTTGGCGACTGTTTCCAATATTAAAAACCAGGGTAAAGCGATTTTGGGAGGGGTTCTATTATATGGCGCTGCTACTGCAGCTTTTGGATTGTCCAGTTCGTTTATCCTTGCTCTAGTTTTCTTAAGTTTAGTCGGAGTAGGGGATATAATTTCTACAGTCCTCCGAAATACAATCCGCCAGATTTTAACCCCAGACCATTTAAAGGGGAGAATGGTTGCGGTTAACACAATTTTTGTTCAGGGCGGGCCAATGGCAGGGGAGGCTGAAGCTGGTTTCGTGGCTCAATTTTTCGGCGCTCCTTTTTCGGTTGTATCCGGAGGCATAATAACGGTGCTGCTTACGATTCTCATAGCCTTTAAGGTACCAAAACTCCGTAACTACAAATCTCCGAAGTTTAGCATTTAGTTTTTATGGTAATATTGCACTATGAAAAATATGAAGAACATGAGTGAAGATTATTGGAAAAAGAAACTAACTCCAGCACAGTATGAAGTTACCCGTATGAAAGGCACTGAAGAGCCTTTTACCGGTGAATTTTGGAATAACCATGATAAAGGGATGTATGAATGCGTTGCTTGCGGGGAAGCGTTATTTTCATCAGATACGAAGTTTGATTCAGGAACCGGTTGGCCATCCTTTGATAATCCGGTCAATTTGGAACATATTGAACTTAAAGAAGATAACTCCCTTGGTATGAACCGGACAGAGGTAATTTGCAAAAATTGCGGGGCACACTTAGGGCATCTTTTTGATGACGGACCTACCGAAAACGGACAGAGATATTGCATAAATTCATGCGCATTAACTTTCAAAAAACATGAATGATTTAACAAAAAAACACTGTGTCCCCTGCGAAAACGGCGAAGGTAAATTATCAATCGGTAAAATTAAGGAATATTTGCCCGTTGTTCCGGGCTGGTTTTTAATAGGGGAAGAAATTAAAAGGGATTTTAAATTTAAAAGCTTTAAAGAGTCAATGGATTTTGTAAATAAAGTCGCGGGAATTGCAGAGTCCGAAGGACATCATCCGGATATTTACATTTTTTACAATAAAGTTAATTTAAGTTTATATACTCACGAAGCAAAAGGGTTAACGGAAAATGATTTCATCATGGCAGCGAAGATTAACAATCTAAGCTGACAGGACAAGCTCTGCTTATCATGGCAGCTAAAGTTAATCAGCTAGCAAATTCCTGAGCCTCTTTAATTCGATTTTTAGTTTCTTCCTCGCCTAAAATTTGGATTGACTCAAAAAGCGGGGGAGTAACAAGTTGTCCGGAAACAGCAGCCCTGATTAATTGAAACATATCCAAATTTGAAATTTTAAGTTCTGTTGCCAATTCTTTAAAAGTTCCTTCAAATTCTTTTGCATCCCACGGACTCTTCAGCTGTTTCACTTTTTCCAAAATTTTGCCAACCGCTGATTTTATATCTCTGATCTTTAGTTTATTAAACACCTCCATATCGTATTCAGGCTTTTCAAAAAGAAAATCCGTGAGCGGAATAAAATCAGACAACTTTTTTATACGCTCTTTTATTAAGGGGACGATTGGTGCGATTTTCTCTTTTGCGGGATGATCAACTAAATAGTCCTGCAATCTTTTTGTGAGCTCCTCATCCGGCATCCTTCTTATATATTCCCCATTCATCCATTCAAGTTTTGTTTCATCAAAATAAGCGGAAGCCGGGTTAAAATTTTTGAAATCAAAAACTTTTATCATATCCTCAAGTGAAAAAATCTCCTTTCCTTGAGGATGAGACCATCCCAAAAGCGCCAAAAAATTAATAATTGCCTCCTTTAAAAACCCGTCGCGTTTATATTCCAATGCGCCTTTTGCTCCATGTCTTTTTGAGAGCTTAGCGCGATCTGAACCTACTAGAAGGGGGAGGTGGGCAAATTGGGGAGGTGTCCAGCCAAAACTTTTATAAAGCTGGATATATTTGGGCATCGAGGAAATATATTCATTCCCGCGGATTACATGCGAAATTTCCATTAAGTGGTCATCAATAACATTTGCAAAATTGTATGTGGGAAACCCATCCGATTTTATCATTACAAAATCATCCTGTGTGGAATTTTCAATACTAATATCTTTACCGCCTCGGGAGCTTTGCTCACCGCCAACTAAATCATGATAAGCGGTGCTCCCCTCTTTGTTCATTTTAAATTTTACAGCACCTTCATCATTGTAGGCCAGACCTTTTTCCAAAAGTTCGTCTGCGTATTTTCTGTACACATCCAGTCTCTCAGATTGAATATAAGGGCCAAAATTCCCACCTTTGCTGGGGCTTTCGTCAACTTCAAAACCCAACCATTCCAGCGTTTCATCGATTTGTTTGGCGCTCTCAGGCACGAACCTGACTTTGTCAGTGTCCTCGAGCCTTAATATAAATTTTCCGTTATTTTTCCTTGCAAATACAAAATCAAAAAGAGCTTGCCAGGCTGTACCGATATGGGGCGAGCCTGTTGGAGAAGGTGCGATTCTAGTGCGTATATCCATATTTTCTGAAGTATAATATATACATGACTTTAACTGAAGCCTCTGCATTAACCAAGAAGGGCTTGATCGTCACAGCAATTACCATATTTATAGCTCTTGCAACTTGGGGTATCTGGCATTATTACTACAATTATATTTATTTACCGGGCCTTCCGCCGGTTGTTGAAAAACCAACTCTGGCTTTTGGACCACTTCCCAAATTAAAATTTCCGGACCCTACTGTCGCCTCATCCAATTTCTCCTACTCTCTAGATACCGAGACCGGGGCTTTGCCGGAAAAGCTTCCTGAGCTTTTTAAAGTTTACTCCATCGCCCAGCTTGCGACCGACCTTTTAGCTCTAGACAGGGCAAAAAATTTGGCCGGCGCACTTGAGTTTAATAAAAATCCTGAGGCTATTTCGCCGACTCAGTATAAATTTCTCGACGATATAAGCGGAGGAGAGTTAATTGTTGATTTGGATACCGGTAATTTTAAATTCAGAAAAAATTATGCCACAAGCAGCGGAGATAATTTTGAAAGGATTGAAGATTTTATCAATGAAGATAAGCAAAGCCAGTCATTTAAGAATTTTTTGTCCTCGAGGGAATTATTAAAAGACCAATTAAAAAATGGCCGGACGCGAGTTACTTACAATAACCCTGTCAAAAAAGACAGCACACAGGCCACAATAAATCTATGGCAGGAGAATGTCGAAGATATTCCCATCGTAACCCCTAAATTTAATGAGGGATTGATCAAAACAATTTCCATAAATAATCAGAACCTTAATAAGAAATACATTTCTATGGATTATATTTTCTGGCCAATTGATTTGAACAATTTTGGAACATATCCAATAAAAAAGGTTGACGAGGCTTTTGAAGAATTAAAAAACGGGGAGGGTTTTATTGCGATTGAACCATTAAGAGGAAACGTTTCAATATCTAAAATATACTTAGCTTATTATTTATCTGAAGAATATACAAATTACTTACAACCTGTATATGTGTTTGAAGGATCCGGGTTTGCATCTATCGTGCAGGCTGTCAAAAATGAATTCGTAGAAAAATCTGATTGATTTTTTTAATTCACCTGCCAACTATAGTTTGTGAAAATCCAATCAATTAATTCTTTAGTTTCACCAAACCGGTCGTTACTGTTTAACACAACAATTAAAATTGTGTGGCTGTTTTTTTCAACCAACCCCACGAAACTTTCTCCTGCTTTTTCAGTTGTTCCGGTCTTAATACCTACCACACCCTCCTGACTTAATAATTTATTGAGGTTTTTTAAAACATGAATTTGCGTTTTATCAATCGATGTGACCGAAGTTTCTTTGGTTGAAAAAACTCTTCCCAGCTTAACATTTTGCATCGAGGCTATACCAATTTGTAATAAATCGTAGGCTGAGGAATAATTCGTTGGACTATCAAATCCGGCCGGATTATCAAAGTGGGTATCCTTTAAGCCCATTTCTAAAACCCTTCCATTCATCTTTGAAACAAAAGCATCGTATCCGCCTGGGTAATTCATTGCTATTGTGAATGCAGCATCATTCCCTGAATTTAACATCATCCCGTAAAGCAAACTCCGAAATGTTAACCGTTCGCCCCCTGACAATTCCATTGATGAGCCGCCAACAATCGCCTCTGTTGGTACTGTCAATATATCAGCGCTCGTGAAATGCTCTGAAGCAATAATAGCAGTCATTATTTTAGTAGTAGAGGCTAGAGCGAGCCTTTGATTGATGTTTTTCTGAAAAAGCAGCTGGTTTGTTTCAACATCAAAAGCTAAAGCCGATACCGCGCTAATCTTAGGTGCTTCAATATTGCTGCTTACAATTTGAATTTTTGGGGTTTGTACCGGAGGGGTTGTTTCGGCTAAAACTGAACTTGTAAAATTTACCGCTTCTTCCAGGTTTCCAGAACTTACCTTACTTTCAACAAGGTTAAACACTTCCGGTCCGGTCAGTAAAAAAAGTATCGAGCCCAAAACTAAAAGGGTCGAGATAGCAATAATCCTCAGGTTTTTTTGGTTAGATTTTATCTTTAAATTAAGCGGCAGTTTCATAAAATCATTTTAAAGTGGATAACCTTACGTCAACCCTTTCCATGTCACGGGGAAAAAGACTAGCTTGCCGTACGTTTGCAAGGTTTAAAATATGCATTGTTAGCCTCTCAAGCCCGAATGAAAACCCTCCCTCAGGAGGCATACCGTATTTAAATGCCTGCAAATACATTTCAAAACTCTTCGTATCCAAACCCCGCGATTTTATCGCTTCTACCAACTGTTCATAATCACTCACCCTTTGAGAACCCGACAAAACTTCAACTCCCCTGAATAACAAATCATAACTTAAACTGTACTCGGGATTTTCCGGATCGGGCATGGTATAAAAAGGTTTTGCTATGGCGGGAAATTTAGTAATTGTCACAAAATCGCTGTCAAATTTTTCTAAGGCATATTTACAAATATCTATTTCATCCTGAGGAGTTAAATCCTTTTCCTTTCTGTTATCCCGCCCAAATTCTTTAAAAATTATTTCCTGTGCTTCCCTCAAAGTGAATCTTGGAATTTCTCCAAAATGGATTTTTTCCAAGTTAAATTCTTTAAAAATTTCTTCACATTTTTCTTCAACATGTTTTAGCATTTTTACTGCAACCTCTTCAAGTAAATCCAAAAGCTCGTTAAAATCAACAAATCCAAATTCGCAGTCAAGTTGGATTGATTCGGATAAATGTCTTGTTGTAACTGAGGGTTCTGCGCGGTATGCATGGGCAATTGTAAAAACCCGCTCATATACCGGGATTAACATTTGTTTATAAAGCTGGGGGGATTGGGTCATAAATGCTTTGTGCCCGTAATAATCAACTTTAAAAACTTCTGCTCCGCCCTCAGTAGAAGATGCTGCAATTGTCGGAACAAAAATTTCCACGCAATCAAGTTCGGTTGCAGCTTTTCTAAACCCTTCCATCAAAGCTGCCTGGACTTTAAAAATGGATTTAACTTTTGGATGTCTAAGGGTCAAAGATCTAAAATCCAGCAGGGTAGGGAGCTGCAAATCTAAATCTTTGCCTCCCATATCAAAAGGAAGTTCATGGGCTTTACTGATACCTTTTACAGTTTCTGCTTGGAGTTCAATTTTACCTGTAGGGATATTTGGATTGATTAATTTCTCGGGCCGCTGCGCAACAATTCCTGAAATTTCCACAACATCCTGCGGCCTGATATCCCCGAGTTTATCACCGGTGCAAAAAACCTGGATTGTTCCGGTCCTGTCATAAACATCCAGGAATCCGATTTTCCCGTGATCACGCCTGACATGAACCCATCCGGAGACAGTTACTGTTTCGCCAACTTTGTTATTACACTCTAAAATTAATGTCCGCGGCATAATGTGGAAATGATATCAAACTCGAGGCTGGCTTACAATCTTATATATTGCTTATAAATTCTGGGCTTTATGGCGGAGGTAGTGGTCCATAATAACAAGCGCAGACATTGCATCTACAATCGGGACTGCCCGCGGTAAAACACAGGGATCATGACGTCCTGCTGCTTCTAGCTCAGCTTCCTCACCTTTTAGGGTGACAGTTTTTTGTTTTTTTGAAATTGTTGAAACAGGCTTAAACGCAACCCTAAAATAAATTGTTTCCCCATTTGAAATTCCACCCAGTGTTCCACCGGCATTATTTGATTTAGTTTTAACTTTCCCTCCCTCCGAAATAAATTCATCATTATGCGCCGATCCCTGCATTTTTACTCCCTCAAATCCCGAACCGATCTCAAAACCTTTAACAGCGTTAACAGACAGCATTCCTTTTCCAAGATCGGCATTTAATTTATCAAACACCGGCTCCCCTAAACCTACAGGAACATTTTTGATTACTCCCCTGATAACCCCTCCGATAGAATCCCCCTCCGCTTGTACTTCCTCAATTTTTGAAATCATTTTTTTGGCAATTTCAGTATCAGGGCATCGGACGATATTAGATTCTATCTGATCCGGGGTAACAGAATTAAAATCTGCATCAGTTTTAATATCCCCTACCTGCTCAACGTAGGATAAAATTTCAATTCCTAATTTTTCTTTTAAATATTTTTTTGCGATTGCGCCGGCTGCAACTCTGGCTAAAGTTTCTCTGGCAGATGCCCTCCCGGACCCATGCCAATCTCTAAAGCCATATTTTTTAGTATAGGTAAAATCTGCATGCCCTGGTCTAAATAAATCTTTCATTTCCTGATAATCTTCAGGACGGATATCTTTGTTGTATGCAAGCATTAAAATCGGAGTACCTGTAGTTTTTCCCTGAAAAATTCCGGATAAAATTTTAACTTCGTCTTCCTCTTTTCGAGGGGTTGTGATTGAGGACTGTCCGGGTTTTCTTCTGTCTAATTCCTTTTGGATTTCAGTTTCAGTAATTTCAATCCCAGGAGGGCATCCGTCAACCACGCATCCCACACAGCCGCCGTGCGACTCTCCGAATGTTGTAATTCTAAATAGTTGTCCAAAACTGTTACCCGGCATTTTCAATCCTTTCAAAAATTGTTTCTAAATCTCTTTTGGTCATTTGGCCTTCTGCAGAAGCTTCCTCAGCTTTCAAAGGGGCAAAAACCATTTCATTATCCCATAGTGTACCAAAAATCCTAGTAATAAGTCCATTTTCGCCCATTCCTAAAATAATTTTTTTGACTTCTTCTTTGTTTAAAGCGAGCAAAACCTTAAGCAAAGCTAGAGCGTCTTCCTGGCTGTTGCAGTATGTTGAAATTTTGTAAACTGCCGGATTAATCTCCATCATTTTAGTAACGATCTTATCAAGCTTTTCGTACTCCGGAGTCTCTTCATAATTATGGTAAGAAGCAATTAAACTTACATTTAATTTTTCATCTGTTAAAAACTTTACTTCATCCTTTTGGGCTTCAATGTCCAAATCCAGATATGCTTTTGAGCCATTTAGCATTTCAATGTATTTTTTCCGGTTAGCAAAGTCCATGTTTTCTTCTTCCAGATTATTTCTCCTAAAGACAAAAATTAGTTTTTGGTCATATTCTGTGAGCAAAATTTTAACAAATTCAGCATCCAAATCTTCTATGTAATCGAGCCAGATTTCATAAAAATCATATTCAGGGTTTTCTGCGATGATTTTTAAAACTTCATCTTTTTTATTTTTCCGGATTGGCAAACAATATTTAATTTTCATCATTTTCCTATTTCCATAAATTTTTTCATCGCTTCAATCGGCGCATCCAGCCCGGTGTAAAGTTTAAATTGCTCAGCGCCCTGATATAAAAGCATGTCAGCGCCAAAAATTATTTCTGCCCCTTTTTCTTTTGCATGTCTTAAAAGTTTTGTTTCTTTCGGATTGTAAACAACATCAAAAACAATTTGGTTTTTCCCTATTAATTTTTTATCAACCGGGCTTTCATCCGGATTTCCCATTCCTATCGAAGTTGAATTGATAATAATATCGAAGTCTTTAATTTCGGAAATTTCATCCAGGTTTCCAAATTCACATCCAAAAGATTTGGCTATCTCCTCAGCTTTTTCTTTAGTTCTGTTGAATATTTTAACTCGTCCGCCTTCTTTAATTATTCCAAAAACAATTGCTCTTGCAGCACCTCCCGCTCCTATTACCGCAATTTTTTTGCCTTTAATTTTCGTTTTTTGTTTTAGCGCATCAACAGCTCCAATCCAGTCTGTGTTATAACCAATTAATTTTCCGGATTCATTTACAATTGTATTCACAGCTCCGATTTTTTTCGCGGTATCATCTATTTTATCTAAATACTTCATAACTTCCTGTTTGTGAGGCATGGTTACGCTCACTCCCCTTATCCCCAAACCTCTAATCCCATCTACAGCCATTTTAAGATTTTCCGGTTTTACCTCTGCTCTAAGATAAACATACCTGTCCTCAATCCCTAAAGCCTTGTAACCGACCGTATGGAGTGAGGGCGATTTGGAGCTTTTAATCGGGTAACCGATACTCATACAAATTTTGGTAAGCTCACTATCTGACATAATTTAAAACCTCCTGTGCAATTTTTTCATTTGTTTTCCCGCTTGTATCTATTTTAATTTCAGTTAATTTTTCATACAACGGTTCTCTTTTTTTCAAAGCCTGCATTGAATCTTTAACCAGTTTTTCAATAAGATCATCCAAATCTAAACCCTCTGAATTTTTTGCTTCAGTTGCACTTAAAAAAGGCATAAGTTTTTTATTTTTATACTGCACCCTTAAACGTTCTTCTATTATTTTTTCATCAGTTTTTAAAAGCACAACTAAACTATTATTTGAGTTTTTAAAAATTTGAGCATTTAAATCTCCATAAGTTTTACCTGATTCGTAACCCGGGATATCATTAACCCCAACTCCCCCGCCGCAGCTAATCACCACATTTTTTAAAACCGACATTTCTTTCAAAGCCTCATTTTCAATCTCCCGAAATCTGCGCCAGTCTGTTCCATTTTTTGTTATTTTTCCAACATCTTCCCCCTCTTGCTGAGTAATCAAAAAATCCAAATCCATAAAGGACCAACCTAATTTGTCAGCTAAAAGTTTACCCAATGTTGATTTGCCGGTTGCTCTAAATCCTACTAAAAATATTCTGCTAAATTTCTTCATGTTTCACTCCAACTCTTTCTAACTTCTCCCAGAAATCAGGAAAAGTTTTTGTGACAACTTCCGGATTGTTTATAACCATTCCATCTAAAACTGTCCCTGCAAGCGCAAAAGCCATTGCCATCCTGTGATCATTATAGGTATCTATCTCCGCTGATTTCGGATCGCCACCAAAGATCGTCAGGCTATCAATAGTTGATTCAGTTTTAATCCCCATTTTTAACAGCTCCGTCTGCAAAGCGAGCACTCTTTCTGTTTCTTTAACCCTTAAGGACCTGATTCCCATAATTGTTGATCTGCCCTTGGCAAAAGCTAGCAACACTGCTAAGGTTTGAGCCTGGTCAGGACAATTTTCCATATCAACATTTAAAGTTTTAATTCCATTTCCGGTTATGATTAAATCATTTCCCTCAAATTTAATTTCACTTCCTAATTGTGTAATTATTCCAATAAAGTTTTTATCTGCTTGCCTTGAATTGGGATTTAAATTTTTCAGTATCAAGGTTGTTTTAGTCAGGGCGGCGATTGCAAGAAAATAACCGGCTGAAGAATAATCACCCTCTACTTTATAATCTTTGCATATATATCTTTGCCCGACCGCAACTACGTACCTTTTATAATCCTGATTCTCGACTTTAACACCGAAGTAATTCATTAAATCTATTGTCATATCTATATATGGCTTTGATATTTGTTTCCCCATTACGGAAATCTCAATACCATCAATAACAGGCCCTATCATCAGTAAGGCTGAAAAAAATTGGCTGGAAATATCTCCATGAAGTATTGTCCTCTTCTCAGTTAGCTTTGGGGATTTCACCAACAAAGGAGGGTATCCGGGTTTTTCCAAATACTCAATTTCAGCCCCCAAGTCTTTTAATGCTCCTGCTAATTCTCCAATCGGTCTGTTATTTAAAGATTCTTCGCCAAAAATTGTTTTTTTTCCGGGGATGATACAACTTAGTGCAAGTAAAAACCTGATTGTTGTCCCTGAAAGTTTCGCGTTTAGTTGATACTTCTTTTCCCTTATATCCCTAATATCCCCAACCACCCTAATTTCCCCAAGGTCCTCTTCGATCTTTATCCCCAGCTCTTTTAAGCAATCAATCATTGCCCTTGTATCACCTGACTGCAGTGGATTTTTAATTTTGACCTCTCCCCTTATTAAAGAGGCAATAACCAAAGCTCTGTTGGTTAAGCTTTTTGAGGGAGGAATTAACACCTCACCTGAAATTTCACCTGGAGTAACAATTTTAAATTTTTTCATAGCAGTTATTGGGAAATATAGGCAAGAGATTTTTTAATCACATCCTCAGGGACTTCCTGATTTATTGCGGCTTCCCCGAATCCTTTAACCAGAGTCCATCTAATTTTCCCTGATTCCGTTTTTTTATCTTTTCCGATAAGACTGGAGAATTTTTCAAAATCTTCTACGCTGTACGATACAGGCAATCCCACGAACATTAGGCTTTCCTTAATTTTTTCAGCCGTTACACCGTCAATCAAGCCTAATTCTTTTGATATTTTTGCTTCAGCAACCATACCTATGCTGACTGCTTCACCATGTAGTAAAGGATCGTCTGTTTCTAAAGAAATTCCTTCAATTGCATGCCCAACTGTATGACCAAAGTTTAATAATTTCCGATTGCCCGCTTCCTTTTCATCATCTGAAATTATTTGCGCTTTTATCTCGCAGGATCTTTTAATAATTTCTATCAATTCTTCTTTTGAAAATTCCCCTGGTTTTTTAGAAGTAACATTTTTAAAATATTCCGTGTCTGCTATTATCCCGTGTTTAATTATCTCTGCGAAACCGGAGATAAATTCCCTATCTGACAAGCTGTTAAATGTGTCGATATCAATTACAACTCCGATTGGCTGGTTAAAAGTGCCAATTAAATTTTTTACGCCGTTAAAATCTATTCCAACTTTTCCTCCAACACTAGCATCAACTGAAGAGAGTAATGTGGTTGAAACCTGCAAAAATTTTACCCCCCTCATATAGCAGCTAGCAGCAAATCCTCCCATATCACCTATAACCCCTCCCCCTAAATTAATTATCAAAGATTTGCGGTCGCATCCAAGTTCCAGCATCTTTTCCCAAATCAATTTAACGGTTTCTATATTTTTAGATTTTTCCCCGGGCGGAACAGTAATTTTTTCAAATTGTTTTAGGTAATTTGCAGGAATATTCTCATCCGTAATAACAATAACTTTACTGAAGTTATCTAAATTTATAATCCCGTTAATATTTCCTAAAATTCCGGAACCTATATATACATTATATCTGTCAAAAACATTAACTATTTCCATTTTTAGCCCCCTCTATTTCATAAGATATATCAATTAAAACTTTCCATACTTTTTTAACTATTTCCGGATTGATACCTTTTTCCCCGGCCTTAAGCATTAATTCGTTTAGAATTTTCCTCTCCCGATCTTCATCAACTACTCCGATCCCATCTTTCTTTTTTTCAATTCCGATCTGCCTTACAAGTTCAACCCTCCCGGCAATAAGATCCAGCAGCTCTTCATCGATTTTATCTATTTGCGCACGTAATTTAGTAATTTCATTCATAATTACAGCTTACCTAAAACCAATATCGTAGGGCAATATTGCTTTAATATGTTTAATGCCTGATTGAATCTGGGATCATCATCTGTAAGTTCAATTTCTATAAAAAAGTAATAATCCCAATTTTTTTCCTTACTCGGCCGGGATTCGATTTTATTTAAATTTATTGATAAGTCAGCAAATATCGAAAGGATATCCCTTAAAATACCGACTCTGTTAAACACTGATAAAAATAGTAAACTTTTTGTCCTATTTTTTAGATTCAGGATATCCTTTTTTGAAATTACATAAAACCTTGTGGTGTTGTTCTTAGAATTTTGGATATCTTTTTTTAAAACATTTAAGTTATAAATTTTAGCTGCAAGTTCCGGCCCGATTATCGCAACTTCGGGATTTTTTAATTCCGCTACCGAAGCGATTGTCGAAGGGCTCGACTCAAGAATAACACCTGGCATATATTCATTAAGAAAATCCCTGGATTGGTTTAAAGCTTGGGGGTGGGATATCACTTTTTTTATCTCTTTTAAACTTCTCCCCTTTGAAAGCAAACACTGTGAGATTTCCAAATCAATTTTTCCGATTATTTTTGCGTTGTAGTCAAATAACAAATCTAGCGTTTCCCTTACTGTCCCCTCAATTGTATTTTCTGCCGGGGCTACTATAAGATCAGCTTTATCTTTATCTAGATCTTCAAACATATCGTAAATATTCCCTGCGGGTATCAGGGTGTTTTTTGTATCAGAAAACATTTTCAAAACCGCCTGGTTAGAGAATGTTCCTTTCGGGCCTAAATAGCCAATATTTAAGTCGTTTATCAGGCTTTTTTCTGTTTTATGTATTTCCGGGTTCTTAACGATTTTAACAGAAACGGATTCCATACTTTTTCTCAAGTTCATAAATTGCTCTTCAATTTCTAAAATCTTTTTACCTTTGATTTTCTGAATTAATTTCTTTTGGATTTTTAAAAAATTTTCCAAAACGGATAAAAATTCCGGATTTAAAACCTGAATTTCGCCTAGAAGTTTTGGATTTTGAGACAAAACCCGCATTGCTGCTGATAATTGGGAAAGGTGCACCGGCGTAGAAACATTCCCTTTTAAGCCGATTTTATCGTCCATTAATATTTGGGCAAAAGTCAGGTTAATAAAATGCGTTAACGATTGTATATGCGCCATTAAAAAGTCATGCGCCTTTGAATTTAACTCAATAATCTGGGCTCCTTCGTTTTCAAATAATTTTAAAATCCAGTTGGATTTTTCCTTTGACCCGAAAGTTTGATAAATTATCCTTTGATTTTTAATCGAACTGATGGAAGGTCCAAAAAGAAAATGTAAGGATAAACTATTTCTTTTACATTCCTTTAAAGCTTTTGCTGTTTCTGATTTTACTGATGAGAGGTCAATAATCAAGCAAGCTTTATCTGCTTTTTTTGCAGTTTCTAAGATAACTTTGGGAGCTACTGCAATAGGAACAGAAATAAAAATAAAGTCAGATTGTTGTAAATTTAACCCTGGCTTAATTTTTTCATCACTAATCGTGACATGAATACCGAGGGATTCCAAAAAATTCCTAAGCCACAAACCCATGACTCCTGTACCTCCGACTATATGGATTTTTGAATTAGAATCTAGCATCAGAACGAAACTTGGGCGGATGTGTGTCCAGGTTTAATAGAAAGTTCGGATTGCAATTTTTGATATTCCTCCATTAATTCATCAAACTGCTCCCACGTTAATTGCTGTTTGGCATCAGTCCACGCAACCGAAGGGTTCGGATGAACTTCAAAAATAAACCCATCAAATGAAGCACCATTTTCACCATAACGCATCGCTTCTTTGGTAATTTTAATTACGTTTTCAACAGTACCTCCCATATGAGAAGGGTCAATGATCATTTCAACATCCTCTTCGGTTTTAATCCTCATAGCCATCTTGTAATCAGGCACATTGCGCAGTGATTTTGGATCGCGGGGTTCGTCGGTTCCTGGATCAAATCCCCTATGACTTAAGATAACCTTATCCTTCCCGATTTTACTGTTTAAAATGTGCTTTAGAATCCCTCTCCAGTGCCTTTCGTGCCTCCATGGCTGGTTTTTAAACATAAAGCGGGCCCAAGGGTATCTGTTTACAACTTTTGCAATAGCGATCTGCTCATCATGGTTTTGGTTTCTGGCACCAATCCAAATTAGTGCGGAGGGCTTAGATACATTTTTTGCGATAGCATTAAGTACTGCTTTTGTATTGCGCGCATTTAAAACCTCAGTACCAGGGGTTATGCCCATTTTTGCAACCTCTATAAGCCACGGAATTCCTTTTTCTTTTACTCCGTCAAATCCAGGCTCAGTACGGGGTTTCCACAAAGATGCTCTCAATATTTTAACACCCCGTTTCTTTGCCTCTTTAGCGCTTTTTATCACCTGCTCTCGCGTTTCCGCAGCACAAGGCCCTGCTATTATTATTTTATCTGAAAGAAAGCTTTGCTTATCTGAAAGAAAGCTTTGCTTATCTAATGTAAATTTTGTGATTCTTTTATTTTTCATATATTTTTTCAAATACTAAAAAACCAAAAAAAATCCCCCTCTCGGGGGCTTATTACTTTAATGCTTTTTTAAAGCATTAAAAAACCCCCTCCTTGCGGAAGTAAAAGCTAAAATAACTAAACCATTTCGAGATTTTGCGATCCATTAAGATAAGTATATCACTAAATAAGAAAATGTCCAGCATTCTAAGCCAGTTGTATATCTTTAACCTTAAGCTGCAAAGTCTCGCTACCGTTAAATTGATTTATTTCCAGGATATATGCCAAGTTTATGAGCTGCCCGGGCTGCAAAAAAGATTCCAGCTCCCCCATATTAAAAGCAATAGCATCAATTCCTTCGGCCCTAAACTTCAAGTGCTTGCCGTTACCAACGGTCCTAATATCAGTAAGTTTTGCGTTAAACGAGGCAAAAACCGGTTGAGGATTTTCGAGACCAAAGGGCTCGAAATCCCCAAGTTTTTTAACTAAAGTCTTATTAATTTTACTAAACGGTAGTTCTGCCTCAATTGTTAAAAACTTTTCTGAAACTTCAGAACCAAGTTCCTCAACTAACTGTTCAATTCTTTTTTTAAAAACCTGAACAGACTCTGTCTTAATACTAAAGCCCGCAGCTCCCGCATGGCCGCCAACGTCAACCAGAAAATCCGAACAGCTTCTTAAAACTTCAGTTATATTAATCCCCTCAATACTTCTTGCCGAACCTTTGGAAACCTCTTTGTTTATCGATATTGCGATAGTTGGCATAAAATATTGATCTGTAATTCTTGAGGCAACAAGCCCGATAATACCTTGATGCCAATCCCTGGAATATAAAACCTGGATTTTTTTGCCTGTATTTTTTTCGGCCAGCACGAGAGCTTCTTCATAAGCTTTCATAGTTAAATCCTGTCTTTTTGAATTTGTTTCAGATAAAAGTTTTGCAAGTCTTTTTGCCTTCACCTGATCATTTGTGCAAAGAAGCCTCAGTGCATCAATTGCGTGTTCTAATCTTCCTATCGCATTAATTCTTGGCGCAATTATATGCCCAACCTCAAAAGATTTAACCTGACCCTTTTCAATCCCGCTCTCATTTAATAAGGCAAGAAGTCCCAAATTCGTTGTTTTATTGAGATGTTTTAGCCCTTCAACAACAAAAGCCCTGTTTAAACCCAAAAGAGGCATCATATCCGCAATAGTTGCAACCGCAACAAGCTCTAATAACTCTTCCCTTAATTCACTTTTCACTATCCCCTGTATTAAACACCATGCAACTGCCGCCCCGCACATTTTGGTTGAGTGGATAATCGAAAACGCCTCAGGCTTTTTATCCCCCGGAGCATGGTGATCTGTAATGATTAAATCAAGCCCCATGGATTTTGCAAATTCAGCCTCCTCAAGTGCCACAATACCGTTGTCAACCGTAATTACGACTCCCGCATCCGAATCCCTGGCAAATTCCAGGCCCAACTTTGATAAACCATATCCCTCTTTTTCCCGATGGGGAATGTAAGGCAAAACTTTTGCTCCCAGGGAAGTTAAGGCTTTGTACAAAATTGCGCAAGCCGATATTCCATCCACATCATAATCTCCAAATACCACCATTAACTCCTCTTTTTCGATAGCCTCCTTAATTCTTCTTAGGGATTTTTCAATTCCCGGAATTTCCAGATCTTTTTGGTAATCTTCAATTTTTGGATTAAAGAAGTTTTCTTTATCTATTTCGGAGGTTAATCTACGATTGATTAAAAGCTGTTCCAATATATCTTCGCTTAGTTTCTTCTTGATTTTCCAAACCTTAGTCATTTTATAAAAGTCACTTAAGTGATGTTAATAGATCCTACATTAATTTCATCTAATAAAAACAGGATCTATAGTACAATTCTATAATGGAAATCATTTTACCAGAAGATGTATATAAGGTTATAAACAAATTTTTGAGCAGTGGATTTAAAGCCTATTTAGTAGGAGGAGGTGTGCGTGATATTTTAATGAAAAGGGAAGCAAAAGACTGGGATCTTACAACCGATGCAAAACCCGGGGAAATTCTAAAATTGTTTCCTGAGGGATTTTATAATAATAAATTCGGTACAGTGGGAGTACCCATGAAAACAACTGGGGATTATGAGTCTCGCAAATCGCTCGCCTCTAATCGCTTTCCTATTATAGAGATAACGACAATGCGGAGTGAAAGCGATTATAAAGATTCCCGCCACCCGGAAGAAGTTTCATGGACTGATGATATTAACAAAGATCTAGCAAGACGCGATTTTACAATAAATGCAATCGCGCTTGAGATAAGCAAAAATTCCTATCCCAAAATTATTGACCCCTTTAAAGGACAGCCAGACCTTAACTTAAAATTAATCCGCGCCGTCGGCGATCCTGATGTGAGATTTGCAGAAGACGCCTTAAGACTCATGCGGGCACTCCGATTAGCAGCTCAACTAAATTTCAAAATCGAGGCAAGTACTTTTGAATCTCTCAAAAAAAATGCTTTTTTGATCAAAAACATTTCCTGGGAAAGAATACGCGATGAGTTGTTTAAAATTTTAGAATCAGACAACGCTTACGATGGGCTAATCAAGTTAAAAGATACAGGACTTCTGGAAATAATTTTGCCTGAGGTGACAGAATGTTTTGGGATTGTTCAGGAAGGACCAAGACATGACAGAATTTATGATATTGGCGAGCATTTATTTTTGTCTTTAAAATTTTGCCCCAGCAAAAACCCTTTAGTTAGATTTGCAGCTTTAATTCATGACATTGGTAAAGTTCAAACTTTTAAGAAAGACGAAAATGGTAATGTTACTTTTTACGGACATGAAACAGTCGGAGCTAATTTATCCAAAAAGGTTTCCGGGAGACTCAGGTTATCAAAAGCCGAATCTGAGACTCGGCAGTTCGTCGTTTTATAAAGAATATCGGACTGGAAAATGTTGAGGATATGATGGCGCTTCGAATTGCCGACCGTTTGGGTGGAGGAACGGCAACTGAAACGTCATGGAGAATGGAAGAATTTAAAAAACGCATCAAAGAAGTTTTAAAAAAACCTTTTTCTATTTCCGATTTAAAAATTAACGGGTCTGATGTTATGGAAGTTTTGCAAATCAAACCCGGACCAAAAATTGGTGAAATTTTGAATAAACTTTTTAAAGAAGTTTTAGAGGATGCTTCAAAAAATAATCGGGAGTATCTTTTAAATAGAATCAAGAAGCTAGAATAATGAATCAAGGAAATCCTTGATTCTATCTCCTAAATCCTAGCCCCTAATTTAGTGCCCTAATTTTTCTTCCCACCAGCTAAGGATCGCAGATGCATTAAAGATCGAAGAATAAGTTCCTGAAATTATTCCTATCAAAAGTGCTACAACAAACCATTTAATTGTTGTCCCTCCAAATAGAAGAAGCGCAGTTAAAACAAAAACAACAGTAAGGGATGTATTTAAGGAACGGGCTAAAGTTTGAGTTATTGAAATATCAACAACTGTTTCAAACTTCTTTGATAAGTGTTTTGGCAGATTTTCCCTAATCCGGTCAAACACAACAATAGTATCATGGACTGAAAAACCAATTATTGTAAGAAGAGCTGTGACAAAAAGGGTATCAATTTCAATCCCTAAGAAGTATCCGAATATTGCAAATGCACCGATAACGAGTAGTACATCATGAATTAATGCCGCTATTGCGCAGACCCCAAAACGGAATGATGATGCAGGCTTTGGAACTTTCCTAAATGCAAAAGCGATATATAAAACTATCATTACGCAAGAGAATACCAATGCAATCCCGGCTTTTCTTTCCAACTCCTTGCCGATAACCGGACCAACATTCTCTTCACGGCGAACAGTAAAATTGCCGGTCTTTTCATTAATTCGTTTTTTCAAATCCTGAAGCTGTTCAAACGAAACTGTCTGGGTACGAATCATATAAGTATTGTCTCCGGAAGGGACAACTGTCCCAAATTCTTCAAGGCTTTCCTTTTGAACAAGGTTATCAAATTTATACTCAAGCAGCGCACCACCAGTAAAATCAATTCCAAATTTTAAACCTCCGGTAAAAACAAAAAACAAACCCGGCAAAATTATCAAGGTCGACATCACAAAAAACCAGACTTTATATCTCATCAGACTCATCATATGTTTAAATCCTCTCTCTGATTAGATAGAGCTTGCTCATACTTCATCACTTGAATCATTTTTTCTTTGCCTCCTTAATGTCTTCGTGAAGTTTTTTTTTAATATCAAGCGCAGCCTTTTTTATTTCGTCCTCAATATCTTCAGTTTTGGACTTTAAAAAATCCCAGATTTTTTTATGATCCTCGGATGAGACGATTTTGGCAAAGTTTTCTTTATCTTTATCTGAAAGTTTCGAAAATATAGTATCCATTACCACGTTATGAATATTTGAATCTATCAGTTTAGCCAGTTCGTGCTTTTCATGATAAGCTAGCTCAAACTGATCTAATTCAAAAGTTAGAGATTCTATTTCTATTAAATGGCTGTAAAATTTCTTCATATTGCTTCTTCTGTAAGCTTAACTGGTCCTAAAGGAACTTTATTTTCCGGATCATCAACAAAGTAGTATAACACCGGCCCTTTTCTGGGGCCTTCTGCCAATCCAAGTTCGTGCATTACTTCAGGGCTGCCCCCTAAATGCTTACCCGTCCACTCCGCCGGGCCGGCATCTCCTATTACTGCGACAACAGCCTGGCCAGTTTTCGGATTTATCACCAGCATTTTCCTGAATTTATAAAAATCACGGTACTCCCCGACCTTTTCGGCAAATCCCGGCGATAAAAAAGTCTGTACCGCCAAATAATACCTTTCGCGCTGCTCTAAATCCTGCGTCATAGCCTCTTTACTCGGTGCGAAATATCCCCAAGCACCTAACCCCGGTGCAATACCGGATGAACCGTACATAGCCCAATCCTGCGCATCCCTGGCATGAGTATTAACAGTATCTCCCGGATAACGGTAGAGGTGTTGCTCTCCCCCAATTACACCAAATGTCCTATTTAAACGCTTGCTGTCAATTTCAGCTTTTACCTCAATCCCCAAATCTTTTTTTATTAAACCAACTATTATTTCATCCTGCTCGGGTGTGAGTTTAGCAACATCTTTTGGCAATTTATCTACAAGCTCTGAAGCAAGCAACGCATTTTTGCTGCTTGAAGCTAAAATTTTTCCCTCCTCTTGAGTTAGTGTATTTGCAGAATGAGTCGAAACTGACATGCCGGGAGTGGACATCAACATTAATCCACCCAAAGATGTGGCCGCGATATGCCTAGCGTGTTTCTCTATAAAATTTTGGCTGGTTTCTTTGTGGCGGGCTACCCACTTTTTGCGTAAGTGTTCAAATTTCGGGCTTTTAGATTTGAATAAATTCATAGCTTATTTTCGAGCTTGCGAGAAAGCAAGCTTTGCTTATTTAATGAAAAGCTTAAGTATGGTTTTTGTAACGAAAATTGCAGTAAACATTGAAACCAAAACACCGATTGCCAAGGTGATTGCAAATCCTTTTATCAATCCTGTACCCATTGAGTAAAGTATTCCGGCTGTAATTAGGGATGAGATGTTTGAATCCCTAATTGAGACCCATGCTCTGTTAAATCCAAAATCCAGCGCCAGTTTGCGGGATCTACCCCATCTGATTTCCTCTTTCATTCTTTCAAAAATTAAAATATTTGCATCAACTGCCATCCCTATTGAGAGGATAAATCCGGCAATCCCCGGTAGAGTCAGAGTTACGGGAGGGATCAAAAACAATCCTGTCTGAAAAATTGCCAAAACAAATACAGTATAAATTACCAAGGCCACATCAGCAATAATACCCAACACTCTGTAATAAAAGGCCATGTATAAAATAACAGTCAAAAGCCCTATTACTCCAGCAATAATACTGGCTTTAACCGATTCTGCGCCTAGCGAGGGTCCAATTAAGCGCTGCTCAATAATTTCAATTGGCACAGGCAAGGCTCCGGCGTTTAGCTGGATCGATAATGCTTTTGCTTCGTCGGTTGAAAAATTTCCAGAGATTACAGCATTACCGCCTACTATCTCTTGCTGGACTGTAGGAGCTGAAATAAACTGATTGTCTAAAAATATCGCCAGCGGCTTACCAATATTCCTTTTGGTTATTTCGGCAAATTTAGTTGCCCCCTCAGGATTAAACTCAATTGAAACTTGCGGCCCGGTATCCCCACCTCCTTGTGAGAAAACTACCTGGGCTCTTTTCAAGTCCGCTCCTGTCAAACCGGTTGGTATATCAATCGTACCTGACTGAGATGCCTCTGCTGCCAATTCCCTAAACTCAAGCTGGGCAGTTTTACCAACTAAGTTAGCTGCATCAGAAGCATCTTTGATACCAGGTAAATCAACTAAGATTCTTCTTGTTTCTCCAATTTTAGAAGTCTGAACAATCGCCTCGGAAACACCGAATAAATTAACCCGCCTTTCAATAATTTCCTTTGCCGATTCTAAAGCCGCTTCCCGGTCACCAGCTGGGATTTGATCCATTTTTGTTTCTAAAACAAGTTGGGCGCCACCCTGGAGATCAAGTCCCAGTTTAATAGGGAAATTTCCGGCCAGCGAATCAATTTCTTTATTTAAAAAAGGGACTTTAAAACTTTGGGATAGATTAATTCCAGGGGATATGGCAAAGCTCGCCAAAATTATTAGTATAAAAATAAGCCAGATTCTGATCCTCATACTTGTTGCTTTCCATCCTAAATTATACAATCACATTTTCCATCAGCGAAGTTTCGTCACCCAAAAGCATTATCCTCGGCTGGGTTAGAATCCGAAAAATAAACGGATCCCGCCTTTTAACACGAAAATTAAACTCCGCTTCGTCCATGTATGAATAATTAATTTCTCTTTCCCGCCTTGATTGTTCATCTGCAACTAACGACTGCAGTCCAGGTAAAACAATCTGGCCAACGACCAAAAGATCGACATCTTCAGGACCTGATAGGGTGTTTTGAGCAAACCTTACCGCCATTAATGCGTATTTAATCCGGCCTAAGGATGCTTTATTTTTAATTATCCCGCCACCTAATCCTGTTGATTTGGTGACAAGTGCAAGAAGTTCAGGGTAAAACCGGTGATCTTTTCTGAAGTGATAAAACCTTCTGTTAGCCCTCCACTCAGAAGATACCATCCCGAATTTTTCCATACGCGCCAACTCGCGCCTGACGGCATTAATTTCTTCATCAACTCTTCTTACAATTTCCCGGACATGTAAAATGTCGTCTTTTGAGGTCAAAAAAAGCTGCAGGATTTTTACTCTAACTTTAGAAACAAAGAGTTCTTCCATAACGCTCCCCTTTCCCGGACAGTTTTATCTTTAATAGGTAACCGAGCTTCCTTCGGGGACAGTCTGGATCCAGATTTGGCCTGGAACAAAAGAAATCTCTTTACCGGCCTCGTCAAGGAATTTCTCTCGCGAGAGCCGATTAGCCTTATTCCATGTGCCTTTTATAACCTTACCGCTGCCAAAAATCAAGGCCTTGCCTGAAGGGGCCTGAGGTCCTTTGTTGGCGTAGAGCAAATGTACGTTACCTTCATATCCATCATTAGCCCTTGACTCTTTTTGGAACTGGATTATAACTGTATTTGGGGACAATTGCTTTTTGTTATTTAAATCTGTGTGGTCTGAGCCGCCGTTTTTCCTTTTATAACAATTGCATTCCTGGTCGTAATTCCACTCAACTTTATAGTTATTCTGGGATTCCCAAAAAGTTACATTAACTTTGCTTGCCGCATCTCCGGTTTTCACTGTTTCACCGCTTTTTAAAAATTTCCAGGGAACAAAGTTTTTATCCCACCTGACGCCCGAGGCATCCGCAACCCCCCAGCCTTTTTTCTCACCAATGTCCCAAAGCTTTTTGATTGTTGAATACATGGTATGCTCTGTTGCAACAGGACGGCCTAATCTTTGATAATCCCTCCAGTAAGTCGGATATCCAATACCGAATTGGTTTAAGTCTTTGATTTTGTAATCAATAATCTGACCCAAGGCATTAGCAGGACCAGGTGTGTTAGCACCTCCAACATGGGCGTAAAGAGGATCGTACTCGGAAAGCCAATCCAAAAAGTAAGTCCTTGCACTTCGTATCGGACCAACCTGAGTATCCCCAAAAGCACAAAGGTATATCGCCATAAACCTCGTAATCCCCCCCTCAGCTACTGCTTCGTAGATCACGTCAGCCGATGATAAGCCAGATTGAGGCCTGGCTTCCTGATGATTCTCTATCATGATAGCCAAAGGCCGTCTTTTCTCCCAGGCTTCTTTAGCAGGTTTTGTATGCAGATTGCCGTTTAACGGACAGCTTTCTGTTCTTGGTAACGATGGATCCTCTTCCTCTATTCCCGGAGCGCCCGGAATAATAGACTTATTAGTAACGGCAGTAAATTTAGAAGAGCTACCCATTGTTGCAGAAAAAATAGAATAAGAAACCCCCGAAGACACAAAATACAAAATTACCGACATTATAATAAGCACAAGTATCTTTTGTACTTTAGTTAGATTTTCAAAAAAATTAACAATCTTCATATTTTTTCATTTCTCAATTGCTCTCCTTAGTGCCCGATCCTCCTCTTTTGACAATTCCAGTTCGCTTTTACCCAGAAGAATATTTTTTAAATATATCCTGGTTCCTGCCCTTGAGTGGAGACTGGTAATAAGCACTCCATTCATCTTACCATCTAAAAGTACTAAAGAAAAACTCTGCTCCCCTCCTGTATCATTGTACGGGTTGTACCTTAAAACCGCCAGTTTTTGTATGTTACCCAAACTATCCCTTTTAAAACCCGTTAATCTATTCTCCAGTATTTGGATGGTTTTTTCAAACCCTGAAATTACTTCTAAAACTTCTTGAAACTTATTTCTAATATCCCTTCTTTGATCCTTAGGAAATAATGACTTTAAGAAATTTTTCTGTTTTAATGTTAGAAATGTCAATATCAGGAGCCAGATAAAAAAAGCCCCTGTTACGGCGACTGCCCACACCGGATACATAAGTTCGTTTTTAAACTATACAAGGTTTTTTTAGTAATTGTCAATTTCGTGCTTGACAAGCACACTTCGTGCGTGCTAGGCTCAATGACAAGCATGGCTAGTATAACCCTCGAAGAGAAAAGGTTAAAACAGTTAAAGCAGCAGCTTTTCGGTAAGGAGCAACCGTTATCTTCACAACTTCCAAAACCCAAAATACCCGCTGAAAACCCGCTTCGACGAATCAACGAGGCAAGCGAGGCTCGCCAAAGGCGGCGGCTATCAACTAATTTACAGACCATAAAGGTTTCTCCAAATTCAAAACAACCTCCATACTCAACAGATTTAGCAGATCCAATCTCTTTAAAATCGGACATAACTAAAATTATTATCTTTTCATTTTTGGCTCTCACTGTCCAGCTTGCCCTATTTTTTGCAACCAAGCAAGGTTTAATTAACCTATTCCGCTAATTTGATTTGAGAGGAGGTGATCTCTAAATGCAAATGTATTGTGTTAAATGTCGTACAAAAAGGGACGCAAAAAATGTCCAGCAGGTCACCATGAAAAACGGTAAACCAGCTTCAAAAGGCGAGTGTCCTGTCTGTGGAACTGGAATGTATAGAATTGGAGCAGCACCTGCATAAGTTGCTTTTCTAAGAGAACCTGGCGCTTAAGCGCCATAAAAATCCCCTTCCTTATGAGGGGGATTTTTTAAAGCTGTTTTGGTCGGTATTGCAGGCTTTCGGCTAAATGTTTATAGACAATGGTTTCCGAATCATCTAAATCAGCTATCGTACGCGCTAGCTTTAACACCCGGTAATAAGATCGGGCGGATAAATTAAGCTTTGAAATTGCCATTTTTAAAAGTTCCAAACCTTCTTTGTCGGGTTGGCAGAATTGCTTAATTAACGCATTACTCATTTCAGAATTAGTTAAAATTCCTTTGGACTTAAACCTTTCTTTCTGAATTTTTCTGGCCTTTACTACCCTTTTTCTAATAGTTTTAGAATCCTCAGCAATTGCTTCGTTAGTTAATTTCTCAGCAGGTAAATTCGGGACATCCAGATGAATATCAACCCTATCTAAAAACGGGCCGGAAAGTTTTTTTGTATATTTTGAGATTTGACCTGGAAGGCAAACACAATTTTTTCCCGGCGTATTTAGATATCCGCAGGGACAGGGATTACAGGCAGCAAGCAGTATAAACTGTGTAGGATATGAATGAGTTCCATTTGCTCTGGAGATAGTGACTTTTTTATCTTCTAAAGGCTGTCTTAAAGCTTCTAAGACAGAGCGGGGGAATTCCGGTAATTCGTCCAAAAACAGGACTCCACGATGAGCCAGGGAAATTTCACCCGGCCTGATATTATTCCCTCCTCCAATAAGTCCAACGTAGGAAGCTGTATGATGAGGCGAGCGGAACGGGCGGGTTATGACAATTGGTTTATCTTCAGTTAAGTTGCCGGTAATTGAATAAATTTGAGTCAGTTCAATTGATTCATCTTCAGTAAGAGGCGGCAAGATTGAAGGGAAAGAACGGGCAAGCATTGTTTTTCCCGATCCAGGAGGACCCTTCATTAGAACATTATGGGCACCGGTGGCAGAAATCTCTAAAGCTCTTTTAGCCTGCTCCTGACCCCTGACTTGTGCAAAATCATAATCATACTCTGCTCTGTCTTCAAAACTTGAGAAATCAACTTTAGGTAGAGGTTTTATTTCAATTTCTTTCGCCAAAAATTGGACTGCCTCGGTTAAATTTTTTAAAGCATAAACTTCAATTCCTGAAACAATTGCTGCTTCTGATCCATTTTCTAAAGGAATCAAAATTCTTTGAAATTTCTTTTTTTGAGCCAGAATTGTCAAAGGTAAAACTCCATGAGTCCTACGCAAAGATCCATCCAGTGAAAGCTCGCCTAAAATCATTAAGTCCTCCAGGCTCAAGTCCACTTGCCCTGAAGCAATTAAAATCCCTAAAGCAATCGGCAAATCAAAATGCGGCCCTTCTTTGGGTAAATCCGCGGGGGCTAAATTGACAGTGATTTTTTTGGGAGGAAAATCAAAACCGCTGTTTCTAATTGCAGTCCTGACCCGATCTTTAGCCTCATCAATTGCTTTATCAGGAAGCCCGACTATAGTAAAGGAAGGTAATCCATAAGAGGCTACGTCAACTTCAACAGATACAAGGAGCGGACTTAACCCTACATTAACCCCGGCCAAAGCCTTAACTAGCATTAATTAATTATTGCAGATTTTGGATATTTTGGCGATTTTACGATATAATTAGAGTGCCTGGGAAGATGGATGATTACTCCGATGAGTCGTAAGACGACATCGGAGAGGAAAGTCCAGACAGCGCAGAGCAGGGTGGTCCGCGCAAGCGGACAGCCGTAAGGCCTAGTTAGAGTAACAGTGACGATTGGAGTTGCGTCCAGTGAAACGATCAAGCTTATGGGTATTCGATTAGTTTAGGGCTACAGTCCTGAGCGAAGTCGAAGGGCAATCCTCCCCGCTGCAATCCTAGAACCGGCTTGGCTGCTCGCCACTTAGTCGAAATCAGGAGCACTAGATGAGGCTAAGCCTCTCTTACAGATGAGGTTAAACCTCTCTTACAGATGAGGTTAAACCTCTCTTACAGATAAATTATCATCGTCCGCCAGCTGGCGGAAACAGAATCTGGCTTACTATTTTCCCAGGCAAATTTTTAACCGTCAATTATCTTTTTTTCTGCCTCTTCTACCTCATTCGGAGTTATTAAATCTTCCATGATAATCTGCACAACTACTGTTATTGGTACAGCCAAAAGCGCGCCCGAAATACCTAAAAGACGTCCTCCGATAGCTACTGCGATTATTACTGCGAGTGGGTTTAACCCAACGGCTTTTTTCATAACCTGGGGGACTATCAGATGATTTTCCAGCTGCTGAATAATAAGATAAAGTAAACCTACAGTTAGAGCCATAAACGGAGAGATTAAATAGGCAATCATAACCGCGGGTATAGCAGAAATGATCGGTCCGATAACCGGAATAATTTCTAAAATTCCGGCAAGTATTGCCAGAGGTAAAGCGTATGGCACACCTAAAACTGTCAGTCCAATAAAAGAAGTAGTTCCAATAATCAAGGTTAAAACGAGTTGTCCCCGCATCCAGGAACCTAATTTTTCCTCAATCCTTTTGGTGGTTTTTTTAATTCTTTCTTCCTTTCCCAAAAAGAATTGCGCCAACATCTTATCAAGCTTGTCCCTTTCTAAAAGCATGTAAAAAGTTAAAACAGCGATCGAAATAAAGGCCAACATATTGCTAAATATTGTGAAGCTGACTTCAATTGCATTTTTTGAAAAATTGCCGAATTCCTGCTGGAGCACTGTCCTGTCGATAAACCCGGTTTCCGGAATAATCGTATTTAAGTATCGCGGAAAGTTAGTTAAAAGATTGGTTGTTTGTTCTGCTAGGGGAGTAACCACAAAAGAAATGAGCGAACTGGCAATTGCTATAATCACGACATAAACTAAAGCAATCGCCAGTGATTTAGGAACCTTTAACCTCTCCAGCCTATTTACTGCCGGTGAAAGGGCTGACATAAAAATTACGGCAATAAAAAGTAAGATAATTACGTCTTTAATTAGAAAAATCGCCCAAAGCAAGGCCAGAAAAGCCGCAATAAAGAATATTGTTTTATGGGATATGTCGATTTTTCTATTCATACTTCTAGCAATCGGTCTCTTCTAATTGTACCAATCCCTAACTTTCTTTTCCACTTTTTCCATAAAATTTTTTTCAGAGATATCAAACCAGAAAACTCCCTTTTCCCTTTTAAACCAGGTCATTTGGCGTTTGGCAAACTGTCCAATTTTTAAACTAAGAATTTCAACTAATTCTTTTTCACTTTTTATCTCTCCTTTTAGGAATTTAGCAATATATTTATACTCCAGGCCTAGCTCCTCCATTCTTTCATAGGTCAATATTTCGCGGGTTATTAAATTTTCAGATTCCTCTAGCATACCTTGATCAATCCTTAATAAAACCCGTTGCCTTATTTTTTCTCTTAAGATTTTTCTGTCTACTTTTAATCCTACTTTTAAAACATTAAAGTGTTTTCGGATTCCAAAAAATGTTCTTTTAGTTTCTGAAGGACTGCTTAATTTCTCAAAAATTCTAATAAGTCGTCTTGCGTTCTTAGCCTCTGAATTATTCAGATTTTCCAGAATTTTAGGATTTAATAGGAGAATTCTATTTATAATTTCTTGAATATCTAGACCTTCTAGTTCCTTTCTTAGATCAGTTTTTTTTTCAGTTCCAAAATCCGAAACTCCCTCTAAAAGAGATCGGATGTAGAGGCCTGTACCGCCAACCAGGATTGGAAATTTGCCAGATTCTGAAATTTTTTTTATAACATCCTTCGCCTCAAGGATATATTCGTACAGATTGAATTGAAGTTGCGGATCTAATAGATCATACAACCAAACTTTAATACCATTCATTATCCAAAAGCCATTTTTCTTTTTGACATCCACCTCGTTAATCGGCAGTTTGCCAGTTCCAATGTTTAAATATTTATAAACTTGTCTAGAGTCCGCTGATACTATCTCTCCATTTAGTTTTTCTGCAATAGAAATAGCTAAATCGGTTTTGCCTGTTGAGGTTGGTCCTAAAATGACTAACAATTTATTCTTTGTGAAACTTTTAAGCATTCTCTCACTTACAATCTCAATAATCTATATTATTTTTCAGGGAATGCACCCTGCATACTACATGCATCTTTACCCTGATGTTTTTGCTTTTTTTGACCGGGCAAGTTTTTTCTGGGACCACCAGACGCTAAAAAATTTAGGCTACAACGAATACCAACCTGGCGCTATTACTTTTTTTATAACTTTGACCCCGGTATTTTTGATTGAGAAATCCGTTGAGGCTTTTAAATGGGCACTATTTTTCGCCAATTCGATTTTTTTTATTTTATATGCCCTCCTTTTAATAAAAATGCATAAAACCTCCGGGGTTTTTTTAATGTCTCTTTTCCTTATATTCTTAGGTCCTATCCTTTTATTCCGTTTTGATTTTTTGGTGATTCTTTTGACGGTTTTCAGTTTTTATCTCTGGGAAAAGAAAAGAAAAGAAATTGCTATGATCGTCCTTGCCTTTGCAGTTATTACTAAAGTATATCCAATTATTTTCTTGCCATATTTATTGTTTCAAAGTTTTAAACAAGGGAAAAAACTGGAACCACTTTATTTATTCTTAACTTTTCTTGCAGCCTTTTTAATATACCTTTTAGAATATACATATTTTCTGCAAATCAACTTATTCGATACCTGGGCAAGCTATAACTTTCACAGTTTAAAATCTGTTGCAACAGAAAGTATTTGGGCTTCTTTAATTTATTTTTTCCATTTTGTATCAGGTCAAAATTTGCCGGGAATGGAAAGTGCTTACGGAATCAATGCCATAGCGCGGGCTTCTATCTATCCTTCAATACAATTTTTTAATTACTTTTGGGTTTTACCTTTTGGAATTTTTAATCTTTTATACTTTATAAAAAACAAGTCATGGGAAAAAATAGATTACAGATTTTTGACATTCATCCTTTTAGTATTTTTATTACTTTCAAAAGTTTTATCCAATCAGTATTTAGCCTGGTTTTTATTTATGGTACCTCTCATCGATTTGAAAATACTTCTTAGAAAAGGGTGGATTATTAGTATTTTCTTAATAATCGTTACAACGATTTTACATACATTTATTTATCCACTAAACTATTCGGGCTGGCTGGCTGTATTAAATACAGGCAATATTGATTTATTGTTACTTTGGACAGTTTTGATTTCTAACTTTCTGTTAATCGTCCTCGGGATAAGGATAGGAGTAGATGTTTACAAAAATCATAAATAACTTAAGGAAAAATTTAATACTTTATTATTTATTGCTGTCAGGTTTCCTGATACGGTTGATTTTCGCGACCTTTCCTGGTTTCCACGTTGATACCGACACTTTTTTTGCCTGGAGCATTAGGATAGTTCAAGAGGGTTTTTCGAACTTTTACTCTCCTGATATATGGACCAGCTATACGCCCGGTATGATCTATGTTTTTTACTTTCTGGGAATCCTCAGAAAGATTTTATCTTTGGATGGGGAGCAGTTTTACTATTTACTTAAAATTCCATCCATTATCGCGGATTTAGTTCTTTCTTATTTCATTTACAAACAGCTACTTACGACATCTTCCAGAAAGATTGCCTTTTATGGTTTAATCTTTTGTATTTTTAATCCCGTTCTAGTTTTTAATGCAAGCATCTGGGGGGCATTTGACGGATTATTAACATTATTTCTTTTTCTTTCTATATATTATCTTGCCCAAAAAAAACTTATTTCCTCCTCGGTTTATTTTGCAATAGCGTTACTAATCAAGCCTCAGGCAATAGCTATTGTTCCTGTTTTCGGTTTATTTGTTTTAAAAAACTTTTCTATTTCCAATGTTTTAAAAATTTCGATACCCACACTCTTTACCTTGGTAGTTTTATCTTTACCGTATTTCCCAAACGACCCGATTTTTGGATTTTTCAATCTTTTTATAAACATGGCCCAAGATTATAAAGGTAATTCATTATTTGCATATAACACATGGGGAATATTTGGATTTTGGATAGATGACTCAGTAAAGATAGCATTTCTTTCTTACAGAATTTGGGGCTTAATTTTGCTTTCTGTTTTTTGGATTTTCTTTTATTTGCTGTTTTTTAAAAGAAAATTTGACGCTTTCACTTTATCGACTTTAGCATTTTTTGCTTTCTTTTTTCTACCTACCCGCGTTCACGAACGGTATCTTTTTTCAGCAATACCGTTTTTAATTTTAATCTCTTTACAGTTTAAATCTAAATTTTTAATCATATCTACAATAATTTTAAGCGCTTTACATTTAATTAATTTGTATTATGTTTATGTTTACTATAACGAATTTTATTTAAAACTACCTAAAGTGTTGTATATACCTCAACTTTATGAATTCTTGGAAACCCAAGGTAAATTTATGTCGGCAATATCCACCTTACTTTTTTTGCTGATAACCATTACCATATCAAGAATTGTCATAAGTAGAAAACATGGTCACTAGGTTTTTAAAATCTAATAGAATACTGATTCTAATTTTACTTCTTAGCCTTTTTCTCCGGCTTTTCAGGCTTGATTATCCCAACGCTTATGTTTTTGATGAGGTTTATCACGGATTTACCGCTAAAGAATATTTGAAGGGTTCAAAAGAAGCTTGGGAGTGGTGGACAACTCCCCCTCCCGGTGTTGCATTTGAGTGGACCCACCCGCCTCTTGCAAAAGAGGCAATGACAGCTTCAATGTTTTTGGTTTCATCCACAGATGCTTGGGGCTGGAGATTACCAGGGGCAATTTTAGGAATTATAAGCGTTTTTTTAGTTTATAAAATTGGTGAAAGGATTTTTGGCAAAAACACCGGGCTTATTTCTGCATTTATCTTTTCGCTGGACGGGTTAAATTTTGTCCAGTCCAGAACCGGTATGAACGATATTTATTTGGTGACATTTTCTCTAGCCAGTTTTTTATTTCTTTTGAATAAAAGGTTCTTTTTTTCAGCGATTTTTTTGGGGTTTGCTTTTGCCAGCAAATGGTCTGCCGCTTACCTATTGGGCTTAAACTCCATAATACTCTTTTACTTTTTTATAACAGGAAGGTTTAGCCTCAAAGAAGTTGCCAAAGCCTTTTTGTATATCCTCATTTTCGCACCGGTAATTTACTTAATAACTTATTTGCCTTTTTTTATTTTGGGGCATTCAACAGATCAATTCATCGAATTGCAAAAACAAATCTGGTGGTATCATTCCAATCTAAAGGCCACTCATGACTACGCCTCACCGGCCTGGTCCTGGCCTCTTAACCTTTACCCTGTCTGGTATTTTGTTGAGTATCACAAAAACGGACTTATCAGTAATATTTTTGCTTCCGGTAATCCGATCCTTTTCTGGCTTGGGGTTGGTGCAGTTTTAATAACAGTTTATGATTTCATATTGACCCTACGAACAAAATATACTGAACATGAATATCATAAGCTTCATTTAAACCCGAGGGACAAATACTTGATTATTTTACTTGGTTTTTTTGTTTTTTGGCTGCCGTGGATTTTCTCTCCTAGGATTATGTTTTTATACCACTACAGCCCTTCAGTCCCATTTTTATCTCTGTCGTTAGGCTATCAAATCAGTTTGATAAAGGAGCAAACAAATTCAAAATGGCTGGGGATAATAATCTTAATTTTAATTCTGCTTGGATTTTTATTAGTTTATCCAATTCTTACAGGAATACCTTTACCAAAAGAAATTTTTGTAAAATTTTTTGATACCAATCTTGCAAAAAATCCATTTGCCCCGTAAGAATATTTTGGCAAATTATCTTACGTGACGTTTGATGGTCTTCCCTGCAACGAACGACGGGAGTTTTTTGGAAGGGATCTGGATCGCTTGGCCAGTCTGCGGGTTTCTGCCCCGCCTTGCTGCTCTTTGGCGAACCAGGAATGTACCAAACCCGGTTATGATTGTTTTTTCTCCCCTGACTAAATTATCTCTAATTAAAGCAAAAACAGAATTGACAGCATCCGCAGCTGCCCTTTTGGTAAGATGTGATTTCTTTGCGACTTTCTCGATAAGTTGATTCTTTGTCATATGATTGGGTTATGTTATAACAAATAAACTATCTAGTTGTAAAGACTTCTCTTTAAATACCTACTTTCATGAAGTATTTTTTGTATAACTTCAGGAATTTTTTTAGCAAAAATTATATCGTTCTGCTGATTTTAAACTTATTCTTTTTCCTGTTTTATACCTATCATTCCTTAAAAAAACATCTTCAATATGATTCCCATGCCTTTGATTTAGGAATTTATACCCAATCCACCTACCTTTACGGACAGGGTATTTTTTATAACACGCTAAAACATATGAACTTGCTGGGAGACCATTTTGGACCCATTTTAATTTTTTTTGCGCCCTTATACAGAATCTTTCCATCCCCTGTTACTTTGTTAATAATACAGGCCCTTTTTGTTAGCCTGGCTTCTATACCGATATATCTGGTTTCCCTTAACCTGTTAAAAAATAAATTGCTTAGTTTCCTGGTTAGTCTTTCGTATCTGACCTCAATAGGTGTCCTTACCGCTATTAATTTCGATTTCCATCTTGCCACAATCTCAGTTTTGCCCTTATCGTTAATTGTCTACTTTTGGCATTTTAAGAGGTGGAAATTTTACTGGATAACCCTGGTTTTTAGTTTATTGTTTAAAGAGGATATCCCAATTTTCATTTTTGGTTTGGGGTTATTCCAGCTGTTAAAAAAACAAAGGCTTGCAGGGATATCAACATTAATTTTTTCTGTAATTTCTTTTATTTTTATTAAGTTTTTTCTTATGCCTCTAATTTGGGAAGGCGCTGACCAAGCTTATATATCGACCTCTATTCTCCCTCTTACCAGTCCGTTAGAACTAATTTACCTCTTGATCATCAGGCCGGGAATATTTTTAGATCAACTTTTTAACAGTCAGGTTAAACTCGGGACTTTTTTTGCCCTTTACAAAGGATTTGCCTTTATGCCGATACTTTCACCTTTTAGCTGGTTAGCAGTATTTCCTTATTTATACCTAAGATTTACCTCAAGTTATATTCAAATGTGGGGTACCGAATTCCATCACAATATTAATTTAGAACCATTTTTAGCGTATAGCGCCATATTCGGGATTAAATCGTTTAATATTCCGCACAAACCAGTAATCATCCTGCTATTATTTTTCTTGTTTACCTCAGGCCTTGCGCCTAACAGTTTGATCATTTCAACCCTACAATCAAAGCCTCCTGATCTATCCCGCTTTAACTATATAAATAACGGTTTGAAGATAATCCCTAAAAATAGCCCGGTTTCCGCCCAATCTCCTATTGTGCCGCATCTTATAAATAGGGAAAAAATTTATTTGTATCCGGAAATCCTCGATTCTGAGTATATTGTTGTTGATACAAGCTTAGCCTATTACTTTATGGGACCCGGGGAATTACAACAAAGATTGGCAGACCTAAAACAGGATCAAGCCTGGCAAGAAATCCATCAAGAAAAAAGTTTACATATCTTTAAAAGGAGAGTTAACTAGCTGCCTGAAGTCAAGAATGATTCTTGGGCGCGGGTTTCCCGGACTGCGGTTATTTTAACCGCTCCCGGCACCATAACTTCCTTTTGGATTTGAACACCAATATCGCGGACTAACTTAGGAAGCTCGTCATCGGAAACTCTATCCGGCATAACAATAACTCTTACTTCGCGTCCGGCCTGAACTGCAAACGCTTTATCAACCCCGTCAAAGGAAGTTGCAATCCTTTCGATATCGTTTAATCTTTTAAAGTAATCCTGAACATTTTCGTGCCTTGCACCTGGCCTGCCTCCCGAGACGCCATCCGCAATTGCTACTATTATTGATTCAACCAATGAAAATGGCTCGTCTTCGTGGTGCTGGGCAATACAATCAATAACTTTTTCAGGTATTGCATGCTTGCGTGCAAATATAACCCCCTTTTCAACATGCGTCCCTTCGTCTCCATCTGTTACAACTTTACCGATATCATGAAGCAGGCACCCTAAACGTACAATATTTACGTCCGCCCCTAGTTCTCTCGCTATAGCCGTACCGACTTTTACAAGCTCAAGAGAATGCTGGATTAAGTTTTGGCCGAACGAGAAGCGGTACTTAAACCTTCCCAGCATGGCGATAACTTCTTTCTGCAGATTAAAAACCCCCGCATCGTAGCAAAGCTTTTCACCTGCCTGGTACATGATTTTTTCGATATCTTCGCGGGTTTTTTCAACAATCTCCTCGATCCTTTGGGGTTGAATCCTTCCGTCTGCCATAAGTCTTTCCAAAGAAACCTTAGCTATTTCGCGTCTAACTGGATCGAATGAGGATAAGATTAAAGTATCCGGAAGTTCATCATCCATTACCACATCGACACCTGTTGATTGTTCAAAAGCCTTTATATTGCGTCCTTCTTTACCTATGATCCGACCCTTCATTTCTTCATCAGGTAATTTAATAGTCGAGGTTGTGTACTCGGAAATATAATCGGTTACGCCATGATACATGCTTTCTGCCAAAACTCTTTTGGCTTTTTCATCAACGGTAAATTTAATTTCGTCCTCTGCTTCTTTAATTTTTTTACTGATATCTGAAGCTAAATCTTTTTCAACATTCTCCAGAAGGATTTTTTTGGCCTCCTCTGCATCCATCTCTGCAGACTTTTCAAGTTTTGTGACTAAATCTTTTCTTATTTTTTCTAAAGATTCCAGTTTTTCATCAACTGATTTCAGTTTTTCTGCAATTAGCCTTTCACGCTCTTCCAGTATTCCCTCGCGCTTTGCAAGCCTTGCACTGAGCTCGTCGAAGTGTTCAGTTTCAGAAGATACATCAGCTCTGGGCTCGGAGGAAGAAGACTGATAAGGTTGGTTTGGTGATCCGAATGTTCTTTTCACTTTTTTAAATCTTTCTATTGCCTTTATAAATCCGAAGATTTAAAAAAGCAAGGTTCTGTAAGTGCGAGGTATAATTTTTCATACCGAAGCACGAAGCAGGTTCTTATTTTTTGAAAATTAAATTCGCAAAGAAGACGCCCAAGGCGTTAAAATTTAAATTTGAAGATAGTTCAAATTAGTAATTACCATTTTCAGGCTCTTCTTTACTACTATAAGGTAATTATACTCCTTCTTCTAGTATATTTTCAATAACCTCTTTTGAAGTATCATAATCAAATCCTCTACTTTGCAAAAACCTTAAAGCTTTTTGCTTAATTTCTTTTTCCGGTAAATTTTTCCAGCGCTCTATTCTTTTTTCCAGTAGTGTTTTTGCAGTTTGCTCTTGACCATGAACCGTAAACCATGAACTAATAACCTCTTCAACAATTTCCCTATCAATCCCCTTTTGGAATAATTCCGATTTTAAAGCGATAGTCCCTTTTTTCTTACTTCTTGACTCAACCCAGGCTTTTGCAAATTCCAAATCATTAATAAGACCTTTGCGCTTTAACTTTTCAATCAACTTATCAATAACAAGCTCACTTGTTTCCTGCTTTTCCTTGACTCTTGCCGCCTTTGGCGAGCCTCGACTCAGTCGGGATCCATAATTCTTGATTCT
>JACPKO010000060.1 GCA_016186985.1 Candidatus Daviesbacteria bacterium | reverse complement strand
ATTAATCTGTTTTACCTGTAAGCAAGGCGTCTATAATATCATGCGGGAGTGCGACAGCGCCAAGCAAGGCTTTTCGCACCAACCCTCCTGCCTCAGAACCAATTTCGTCAGCGGCTTTTAAGGAACCCATGACCGCCTCTTTGGCAAGAGTTCCGGAATCTTCACCGATATCACCTGCAGCTTTGATTGCACCGGCAACTGCCGAAACAGCTGCGCTACCTACATCCCCTCCGATATGGGAAACTCCCTGGACTGCGCCATGAGCTGCCTCCTCAACTGCTTGCTCTAAAGTCACTCCTGCTTCCTTAGCACCTTCAATTGCACCGGTTACCAAACCAGTTGTTGCCTCCTCTACCGAGACTCCCGCACTGGACGACACACCAATTCCTTCTGATACAATATTACCTATCGCAGAAACTGCAGTTGTGGCTACATCCCCGCCTGCCTGGACTGTTGTGACAACTGCATTTTTCGTTACATCCCTTGTTGTAGAAAAAACATCACCGGCGCCGGAAACAATTGAGGATAGAGCATTTTTCAGATCTTCAGTTATAGAGGACATTTCTAATTTAAAATAGCAATTATAAAAAAATTTGTCAACCCCCCGATAACACGCCCCTCCTGCGGAGGCAAATCGGGGTCAACTACCCATTATCCGGCGGAGCCCGCACCACTCGCAATCCTTTTCTGTGCAAGTCTGATCCCAAAATTCTAAACTTAAAATCTGGTTGCCGATTGACTGAATTTGGCTTTTAAGCTCAGTTACGTCTTTTTCCGTTATCTCAAAAATTTCGCTCTTAATCCTGCCTTTCTCATCCGGTTCAACAAAATCGATTACACCCCTATTAACTTTCCAAAATCCATTACGGTAGTTATTCAAAAGCAGTTTATAAAAAGTGAGCTGTCTGAAGTAATTATATTTACTGTTTGGGTTTTTACCGTCAATCTGACTTTTCCCTTTTGGTTTACCGGTTTTAAAATCATGAACAATAACTTCGTTCGAATTACCGGTAGGCTCAATTAAATCAATTCTGCCGTTTAGTATTAACCCGTCCGAAAACCTGACACCTTTGATAACCGTTTCCCCTAAAAAACCTTTTTTCCAGTTTTTGCAAACAGCCTCATAAAAAGCGCTTAATGCTTTTTCCCCCTGTTTTAATAATCTCTTTTTCTCAATTTCTGAAAGCAATTCATTATTTAAAGCCAAATTCAAAGAGGCCATGAGAATTTTCCGGTCGGCACTCCCAAGCTGTAGTGCCTTTAAATAATTATTAAGCGCAAAGTGAACTGCGCTTCCAAAAACCATACTTAAGTTTTTTGTATCAGGCAAAAGAAGAAGGTTTCTGAAAAACCATTTCCAGGGACACTCTAAAAAATTATTCATCGCAGTGACTGAAAGACCTCTTTCCCTAAAAAGGGATTTAATCACCAGTGCGTTTTTGGCGCTTACCTTAATCGGACTAAACTGAGTTAAAATCAAATCCTCAATTTTTTTATCCGGTCTTATATCTGTTTTTTCCAAAAGTTCACTTTTTATTTCCTGAATAAACTGACTGGGGAGCTGCTCCTTTCCGTCAAGCGAGAATTTCGAATAACTAATCAAAACCCCAAGTCTTGCCCTGGTCATAGCCACATAAAATAATCTTCTTTCGTCTTCGTTTTCATCCTCTGAAATCTGCACTTTTGTTCCCAATTTATCCCATGGAAGTTTAAAACCGGAAAGCTGTTTTCTTTTATTTCCCCAATGCCCGTCAAAAGCTAAAATAATGTAAATAAAGTCAAATTCCAATCCCTTTGATTTGTGAGCGGTCATAAGCTTAACAGTATTTGACTCAAAAATTTGCGATTTCCCCCTTATAGATAAATTATGAAAAATGGTTATATCCAAAAATCTTAGAAAATCTTCAAGTGAAAAGCCCGGATCCTGATAGACTTTTTCTTTAATGACCTCAAACAAGCTGTTTATTTTTCCCAAAGTTTCATAGTTTTTACTGCTGTGCATAACATCATCTTTAATCATTGAACCCTCAAAAACTGCCACAAATAATTTTTCAAGTCCCTCATTTACTGAAATCTTTTGCCATTTTTTCAACATATCCAGAAAATCTTTGATGTTTGAATAAGACTCAACTCCAATGCTCAAAGCCTCATTCTCTGTAATGGAGGTTAGTTTGTTTAATAAATTAACTCTTTCTTTTTTTGCGCTGCTCAAACACCGGTAAATATCGAAAGGATCAATTTTTAAACTGTTGACGTGCATTGCCTTCACCAAATTTCCCTCCTTTAAAGGATCCTGAACAACCTTTAGAAGTAAAATTAATTTCTGAATTGCAGGATCAGTAAGCAAATCCGTATCGGATATTAAGGTTGAAGGGATTCCGTAGCGCTCCAGCATTCCCTGAATTTCCAGAAGATCTTTATTATTTCTGCCTAAAACTGCAATTTCTGAAGGGCTAGTTCCTTCTTCAATTTTATTTTTTATATCCTGGGCAATTCCTGAAAATTCCCCGAGAAAAGTATCTGATTCAAAAATCCTGATTTTTGAGGCAGGCTTTTCTGCCAAAGCTTTAAGGCGTATCACTGTTTCAAATATCACATTGGCTGAAATATTTTTTTCAATAACTGAGTGCGAGGCATCTAAAATTAGCTGTTGCGAACGGTAATTTTGGGTTAAATTAATTAACTTGGCTCCAGGATAAATTTTTTTGAAATAAAAAAAGTTTTCTAAAGATGCGCCCTGAAACCGAAAAATTGCCTGCTTTTCATCACCTACCACAAACAAATTAGGATTTTCATGAAACGAGGCTAAAAGTTCAATCAGCCTATTCTGGACGGCATTGGTATCCTGATGTTCATCGACCAAAAAATACTGATATTTTTCCTGAAGAAGAAGCAATAACCTTTTACTTGTAGAGGATCCTCGCTCATTTTTTTCCAATACTTTAATCACCTCAATTAACATGTCGTTAAAATCGTATTTTTTTTCCTTTTTTAAGCTCTCTTCGTAAAGCCTGTAAACCTTTAAAAGTTCAAATCCTTTCTCTATGTCTTTTTTTATTTCAGCGTATTTACCTTTCATCGGCCCTTTACCGTCTTTAGATGGCAAGCTCTGCTTACCGTCTTTAGATGGCAAGCTCTGCTTATACCTGCCTTTATCGTGGTATAAATCCGGTGTTGCCTCCCAATCTTTTAATGCTTCCTTTAAAGCCTCCTCTAACTTCTTTATTCCTATCCCCTCCTTTTTTAAATCATTTATCGAATCCAGAAGCTTTTTTACGTAATAAACCGGGTCACCAAAAGGTTTTATTAGCTCAAATTCATTAGATTCTAATATTTTTTCTATGTATCCAATTTGCTCAACTTCGCTGATATTTTTGGAGGATAAAAGATTTTCAAATTCTTCCGGAAATCCCTGGATAATGTAGTTTGCAAACGAATGGAAGGTTGTTATCTCAACGCGGTAGGCCGGTGTGCCGATAATGCTAATCAGTCTTCCCCTCATCTGACGCGCTGCGGAATCCGAAAAAGTAAGAGCTAGGATATTCTCAGGGTTAATTTGGGTTTTAAGTAAAATATTAGCAATCCTCAAAGTTAAGATTTGAGTCTTCCCGGTTCCCGGCCCCGCAACAACCATAACCGGTCCCTCTATTGCATCAACCGCCTCTTTCTGCTGCGGATTTAGATTTTTGTACTGGTTGGTAAATTGAGGAGATTGCATGGGACAAGATTATACAATGTATTAAATTTAAAGAAGCAGCAGTGCGGCAACGCCCAAAATTATAAGTCCGACACCAGCTCCACCGATTATCAATGTCTTGTCTATTTCTCCTGCAGGAGGCAGAGTAGGTTTAGGTGCGGGAGGCTGGCAACAGGCTGTCTGTCCGGGACTTCGGTAACATTGGCTCTGAAAATCTGCTTTAGCGCAATAATTGCTTCCCACTGAAGTCTCAATACATATAAAACCGGCCTGGCAGGGTACAGTTGCACTGCAACCTGTGAAACCGCAAGCAACCGGGGTTGGGGTTGGAACCGGAGCAGGTGTTGAAATAGGTGCTGGTGTTGGGGTTGGAGTCGGAGAGAGAAAGGCATCTGCTTCACAAAGCAAAGTGTCTTCATTTGTTCCCCCTACGCTGCCGCAGCTGCTAACAGCAGAAACCTCACATCTATATGTCCTTCCCTGAACTACAGGAAAAGAAGTGTTTAAGGTAGTTACCGATTCTGTTTTTACTACCGAGCCCGTCTCAACTTCAGTAACTTTTATATTATATGAAGTGGCACTTGATACGCTTTCCCAAACACATCCGGCTTTATCAAACTGGCAGGTTTCTCCTGTTTGGCCACCTTCGCAAAGTGGATAACTCAAGGTAACAGTTGCGGGAGTCCCTGGTGCCGGACAGGTTCCTCCCTGGCTACCGGTTGTTGTGGCTGTTTGCTGGGCGGATGAAAAAAAAGTTTGGGTATTCATTGCAAGATATACCCCTACTCCTATTGCTGCTAAAAGAAATATGACAACAATTATTATGATGGCAGTTTTTTTGTTCATAGGTTGACCTATGAAGAGCCTTTGGCTCATTCATATCCTTGAAGAGCTTTAGCTCATTCATAGTTTATCTATGAAGAGCTCAGCTCATTCATATCCTAAAAGAGCGTTTCATCATATTTAAACATGACAAAACGGCAGTTATCTGTATCTAATACTTTAACAAAATTTAAGGTCTGGAGTTGAAGGTTGCTTGTCTGAGCTTTGGCGGGAGAGGCGTCAAACATAGACAAAAGTTTTCCAGTTATTGATTTTACCCGGGTGTTTCCCTCTCCCGCCAATTTATTAATCCCAGACGCAATTAACTTCAACCCCGGAGGAGGTTTTGATACAGATGCGCTTAATGCAGATTTTGTATTTGGGTTAAAGTTTTCACTTGATGCAACTATTCTCTTTGGTTTACACCTGACATCTGCAAAAACTCTGTAAGTTGCGCCTTTAGTAACTTGTGGCGGCGGAGTGCTCCATGATGCCTTAACCCTTAGCTTATTTGCAGATGATTCAACCACGGATGGAGTAATCGGATTGGATTTGGCTATGACTTGATTATCTTTAGTAAGCCTAAAGGTTACGTCGGCAATTTGGGCTTTTTTGACATCAGCTCCTTCGACTTTACCTAATGCTTCAAAGTTAAAGCTGTCGCTTGGGTAAACCATATCCGCAATCATACCGTCACATTTACACATATTGTCATTAAAGTCAGTACATGTTCCCTCAAGGCACTGACTGCACCCGTCTTTTACTCCTGAACATTCCGCTTTAGTAGTACATGATGTACCGCAGGAGGGCGGAACTTTACATGACCCGTTTACGCAGGCAATACAACCGTCTTTGGCTCCCGCACATTGCCGGTCGCTGGTGCAGGAGGTATTGCAGGCGGGGGTAGGACGGCATATATTTCCGGTTCCTGCATCATTGGGAACACAAGAAGTACAGCCGTCAGTAGCCCTTAAGCAGTCCGAAGAATTTGAACACGTAACATTACACGCAGGAGGAGGCTTGCAAACTCCTCCCACACACAAGGTGCACCCGTCTTTTGCCTCCAAACACTGTCTGTCATCGCTGCATTGGGTATTGCAGGCTGGAGGAGGAGTTGAAGGTGGGCTTGGGGGGGGACTGATCGGTGGGCTTGGCGGAGGTTGACACGAAAAATTATATGTCAGCACACCAAAACAATTTTCCGTCCTGGAATCGCATTGAGTTTCCCGCTGGTCTGCCGATTGAAGTATGTTAAATGATGTATCAAATCTCTTAAGACCTCCGGAACCGCCCTTATCGACAGATGTCGAGCCAAGAAAAAGCTCCAGCTTGTGGTCACCTGTCGGATTTGGGTTTATTAGCTTAAATTTTGAAATTTTCCTACTCGGATCATTATAGTCATATATCGTATATGAGTGAGGGCCGTATGGACTATTGAAAATTTTCATTCCATTAGGGCTGCTTAACTCCGTAACATCAATTTGCCTGTTATCTAGAAAGCTTAACACGGTCACACCGCTACCCCAGTTTCCGCAGGATAGTTCATTTCCTGAGGTCGCATCTATTAAAATATCAATTGTCTTACAATCAGGACTGATCTTTACTGAGCTTTTACCTTCACTTCCGCTAGCTTCTTTAAAATCCTGAAAATTCATCCAATATTTCACCCCGCTGTGCTCATTCCGCCAGTGATAAACGGTTTTTATTTCGGTGTCACTTGAATTAACAGGCTGCTTTTTTATGGTGTTTGGTCCGTATGGATCAATCGTAATATTAAGTCTCATAGTATCCTTTTCTTTTGCTGCATACACACTTCCGTAAAATAGCGGTGTATCTGCAGCTATTGCCATGGATATAGCCGTTAAGACAAAGATAAAAAGAACTGCATTCATGCTGGTTTCCAAAGGAGCTATAGGCGGAGGAGAACCCGGACCTCTTTTTCTCCTGTAAAATACATAACCTCCGATACCTGCTACTACAAAAACTATTACACTCAGGATTATTACCAGGTTTCTTTTCCCCGGAGTTACGCCTTCCTTTCCTAATTCCTTATCCGAAGAAATAATATTTTTAGTAGCTTTGTATAACTTTTGACCTCCATCAACTATCGAAGCAGTAAGTGTAGGATCTTTACATTCACGGGTGATAGCTACATCAATTTTTACATCACTCCATTCAGTGGTATTTTGGTCATAAGGAAGTTTTTGTTTTGAGCTGCCGCAAATTTGATTAAGGGAATTCTTTATCTGCACTTCAATCTCAGGATTACCGAGCGGACTCCCCACATTCGGACCAAAACCCGGCTCATCAGGATCAGGTTCCCCCCTCCAGCTTAAATCCAAGGATGGACCGCCTGAAAAAATCACACTGGCTGTTTCCCCTTCTTTATAATATCCTTTGTCCAAATTTAGTGAATTAATTATTGCCGATTTCCCTTCTACAATCCATCTGAAGTGAACAACCGGGGAAATCTGTATATTTTCTCCTTTAACAAGCGAAAGCAGCCCGTCATAAACCTGAGGATTCTCAAGTGCAGGAAGCTGAATCATTATTGCTTTAGTTTCATTACCCTCAAGCGTCACTTGTTCTCCCGCAAAAACTACTTTTCCATTTTTTGAAAACACGTTTTCGTTTTTTTGGGAATAAACTACCCTGGGTTTTAAAGTAAGCGGTGTATTTAACGGATTTGTAATTTCACAGTAGGCTGTAGGCGCAACATTAGCCTCAACATTAGGCCCGACAGTAATCGGATACGTAATCCCTTTTATCTTAAAATAGCAGACACTATCGCTTAAGGTTATGAATTGTCCGGATCCTGTTAAGTTTATCTGATTGTTTGCAAAGAAAAGCATCTGGTTGTCAGAGGTTCGAAGCTCAGAAAGCAGCGTATATTTCCCGCTTTTAACAGTAGCCGGGTATTCAAGTTCAAGTGAAAATGTCCTGACCTCACCGGATTTGATATTAAACTTATCGGAATCTGTCCATGAAATTAATTTTTTTGCACCTGTACCAGTGTACTGCTTACCTTCAACAACAACAGTTTCAATTGCGCCTTCTGAGTAAAGCTCGATATGATAGTGCGCATCTGCACGTCCTGTATCGTTTTCGCCCCGGATGTCCAACTTTCCCGAAACTTTATTTTGACTTACGGATAAATTACTGACTTTTATACCGGGACCGTTATCTCCCTGAGCGAGTACTCCTGCAGGAATTATCAGAACAAGAAGAAGTGTTACCAAGACAGGGACTATCTTTATGAGCTTGCTCATTGCAATTTTTTAAATTGAGACTGAATTAATATTAGCAGGGAATTACAGTAAAAACTACCTCTTTCAATACGCCTAATTTAATCTTCTAAAATTACTTCAAGAGATGTAAAACTTAAGCTTTTTACTTCGGGCATTGGCGTATCAATCAGCCCGGATAATGATCCGTGGATTTGAATTGTGTTATTTTTTAACTTCTCAATCCTTGCTTCCCTTTTTGCCCAAATTTTTTGAATGGCGTTTTTTTCAGTCTCCAGCTCAAGCTGCATGTGCATATAGGTTTCCATCATACTCTCGATTTTTTGGGCAAATTCCGAACTGGTAATATAGCGGTAAAGCGATTCGATTTTTTCGTTTTTGCCAACTGACAGCGAACGCATAGTTTCCAGATCAATCAGGCTTTTTCTTAAAATATGCGCCACCTGGGCCACGCATTCAAAACTGGTTAAATAAACCCCGTCTCTTTGGGCAAATAATCTGACATCTTTCGGCAAAACCTCTGACACTATCACCCCGACATTTCCCTTGGCTAAAGACAGATTCTCTTTCAGTTTGCCGATCCAATCCAGTCCAAACGCTTTAGTCCGCTTGCTCTCCCAAACTATTATTCCGCATTCCCGGCCCATGCTGTCTCTTACTGTTTGAATAATATCCGCGCCGTCCTTGCCTTTTTTTACCTCCTCTATTTCATCAATTGGAAATTCCTGTTTTAAAAGTTGTTCCAATTCAAGCTCCAAAATCTCACCTTGCAATTGCTGGGAGCCTTGAGTTAGTTTCCTGTTAAGCTCCTCATTTGCTTTACTCACATCAGCTAGTTTTTTATCTTTTTCAGCAATTATTAACTGATATTTTTCGGCTGCATGTTTTCGTTCATCTTCCTGAATTTTCTCTCGCTCCTCATCAATTTGCCTCTGTTTTTCCAGCTCTAAATTCTTCTCTTTTTCTTCGAGTTCGCGGGTTTTTTGGCGAAGTTCCAACTCATACTCACGGGCTTTATCCAGCTCCTGTTTTTGTTTACGCAGCTGCAGCTCCAATAACTTTAATTCTCTACCTGATTCCTCAGTGATTTTTTCTTCAAGTTTTTTTCTTTCGGCTAGGTATTTTTGATTAAACTCATCCCGCAGCGACTGCTTCAATTTTTCCTCAAGCTCACGGGAAAATGCCTCATCAGGAGAAAACTTATGTTTGCAGTTCGGACAAATAATTGCGGGGCTCATGATATTTGGTATCGCCAATACTAACCTTTGAGAGTAAAAAACTCAAGCTAACTAAAAACATTTAGTTTAAAATTAAGCAATGTCAGCATTTCTGAGAAGGATTTTGTTCCTGGTTGTTTTTGCTCTTTTGTTTACTTTAGTGATCATATACTTGGAACCGCCTAAATCCTGGAATGAAGCCTCTGTATTCCAGATCATGGCCTTCTTTTTGCCCTTGCTTTTGGCTGTTACAACATTTACAAATTTTTTTATCAGGTATTTACCCCACAGTTTTATCTTAAGTTTAGGGATAATCCTGGGGCTTTCTTTTTATGCAGTAAACCAACTTAACTATTTGACCGGAGTTTTAGTTTTTCTAATTACGCTTTTCTCCTGGCGGGTCTTTCCGAAGATGAAATTACCCCGGTTCAGATTGACAGGGAAGGCAAAAATCCCTAAACTTCACTTGGCAAAGAGGCAGCCTCCAAAATTACGGGGGCTAAGGAGATTAAGAGTATAAAAAAATTTTATATCACAACCACCCTGCCTTACGTAAATGCAGAACCTCACATAGGTTTTGCTATGGAAATCGTCCATGCAGACTTTATTGCAAGATACAAAAGACTTAAAGGGGAGGAAGTTATCTTTAATACAGGCACAGACGAACATGGGGCGAAAATTTATAACACTGCGCAAACTGCCGGAAAAGATACCCAGGCTTATGTAGATGAATATGCTGCAAAATTTGATGAATTAAAAAAGCATTTGAATTTAAGCTATACAAATTTTATAAGAACCTCAAACCCCCAACATAAAAAAGCAGCTCAGGAATTCTGGAAAAGATGTTTGCACTCAGGCGATATATATAAAAAGCTTTATAAAATTAAGTATTGTATTGGGTGTGAACTGGAAAAAAGTGATTCGGAGCTCGAGGATGGAAAATGTCCTATTCATCCAAATTTGGAAATTGAGTCCAGGGAAGAAGAGAATTATTTTTTTAAATGGTCAAATTACCAAAAACCTCTTTTAGAATTTTATGAAAAAAATCCCGACTTTGTATTACCTGATTTTAGATATAACGAAATAAAAGAATTCGTTAAAAGCGGTCTAAACGATTTCAGTATTTCAAGGCTTAAATCCAAACTTCCCTGGGGTGTTGAGGTGCCGGGCGATCCGGAACAGGTAATGTATGTTTGGTTTGACGCTCTAGTAAATTATATTTCAACTTTAGGATGGCCCAAAGATGAAAAAAACTTCGGGGACTTTTGGCCGGGAATGCAGGTTGCGGGGAAAGATAACTTAAGGCAGCAGTCCGCAATGTGGCAAGCAATGCTGATGTCTGCAAAGCTTCCGAACTCAAAGCAAATTATCATCCATGGATTTATTACAAGTAATGGCCAGAAGATGAGTAAATCTCTCGGAAATGTTATTGCGCCATTCCAACTTGTTGAAAAATACGGAATAGACGGCACAAGGTTTTTGATCGGGCAGCAGTTAAATACTTTTGTTGATAGCGATATCACCTCTGAAAGATTAAGCGAAAGTTATACCGCCTATCTTTCAAACGGGCTCGGAAATTTAGTTGCGCGGGTTGCCAAACTTTGTGAAAACAGCGGATTTGAGGCCAAAGAAAAAATTACTAATTTTGATCCTGAGGTTGAAAAACTTTTGAGCGAATTTAAATTCAATGAGGCATTAAACTGGATCTGGAAAATAATCCAACGGGCTGATATAAGGATTAATGAAACCCAGCCATGGAAGCTTGAAGGTATTGAGCTAAAAGAAACTTTGGACGAACTGGTAAGTTTAATTTTAGATATAGCTTATAACCTCCAGCCTTTTATGCCTGAAACTTCAGAGAAAATTCTTGACCAATTCTCTGGCCCAATAAAATCAGCTCCTGCTTTATTCCCAAGACTTACAAATCAATAGCTAACTTATGTTGGATTTGTGCCTTTTTCTAAACCTCTCTGCTGATAAAATCCAGATAGCCAGCTTTGTTGGGGGTTTATTAAAACAATAGGTCTCTGATAGACTACTAAACTAACTCCTTTTGGTTTTGTAATCTTTTCATATTCTTGAAGGCTTGCCAGTTGTATGGAACTAAGTGGGGCACCTAAAACATTTGCACACAAGTGTCTATGTATGGGTACAGCTAGATTAAAAGTATCTCGTCTATATGTCATTACATACTGAGCTAGAACTTTCTCTAGTTCAGTTCTTGCTTGTGCTATTTCACCCCTGGGTATAACAAACTCAGCAGGATTTAGTTGAAAATAAATTGCATCTGGAACTTGCATAAGAAAGGGTACGCTCTGCCTGAGTAAGTTTAAAAAACCCACATCATTAGCTGCATTAGCTGTTTGAATAACTGCTTCAACCATAGGTTTGGGTATTATACTATTCAAACATATTACTTGAACCTTAGGAACTCCCTGGTATTCTGTAGAAATTACCCAAGATCAGGCCTTAGAGGATATTAGAGAAATTATTAGACTGACAAGAAGTTATGATCCTGCTGTTAAAAATGACATTCCAATATTTGAAGGACTGCGTTACGCTGCTTCTTTAGGACATAGAATTGTTCGTACAGGTGATGCTGCAGATGGATTATTTGCTGGATATGCTTATCTACATCAACCAAACATAGATGTAGAACAATGGATTAAATCTTTAATCCCGCACATAAGACTTTCTTCCTCTCATATTGCCAGATCCATGAGTTTACGAACAACCTATCCTTATCTTTATGATGAAGTTTTAGATTTAGCCCAGTCTTTTCAAAGAGATGACTTGATTACTCCTCTAGACCTCGGACGACCTGGAGATTATGCTCAAGTTTTAGATCCAGAACTTAGTAGATTAAATACATGGGGTAAAATCGTTCTTAGACTTGCTGCCTATGGATTGCTTCCCGAGGAGATAATTTGGAGAACTAAAACTGATCTTGAGTTTGGGTCAGGTACTGATATTATGGAATCAATTATTGAAGAGTCAGTAACACCACAAGACATAAGGGAAATGAGACGGAGAGATAAAAGTTTTTGGAGCAAATATCATGGTAAGCTCTATCTTATGTATAAAGACCTTGGACTTGATCCTCAACAACCAAAAGCGGGAGAATACGCTTGTACCTGGTGTACAGGTGGTATTGCTCAAAATAGACATCATTGTCAGACTTGTGGAGCCTATCCAGCAGATAGAAGAACGCGTTATCTGTTTCAAAAATCATATCGTGAAAGCCAATATAGAAGACGTTAAATTATTATAGCTATAATTATGTTAATTGACACTCATGCTCATCTTTTTTGGGACTCATACAAAAACGGTCTGGATCAGGTTATTCAAAGGTCTGTTGATGCTGGAATCTCCACTATTATCAATGTCGGAGTTGATGTCAAGCTTAGCCGGAAAGCAGAGCAGCAAACAATTCAACGATCTAACAATTTAACAATTTATTCAAGCATTGGTATCCATCCTCACGAAGCTCATAAATATAGCGACAACCAGAAACTAGCTGAAGATATTGCAGCTCTGGAAAAAATTTATCACGAAAACCCGGAAAAAGTCATCGGAGTTGGAGAGTGTGGATTAGATTATTTATTTGACTCATCGAAACAATTACAGCACAAACTATTCAAAGCCCAGATTGACCTGGCAAAAAAATTAAACCTGCCTTTATTAATACATTGCCGGGATGACCGGAGTGTTAATTTTCAAAATACAGAATGTTGGGATGAAGTTATAAAACTTACAAAAGATTATAAAGGCATCTATCATTGCTACTCCGGTATGCTCCCAACAACCTCCTATATCCTGCAAGCTACCAACTTTCTTATATCTTTTGCCGGAAATTTAACTTACCCGAAAAATGATTATCTAAAAGAAGCGGTTAAAATTTTACCTCTTGAAAGAATAGTCCTTGAAACCGATTGTCCGTTTCTTCCTCCCCAATCAATAAGAGGAAAGCGCAACGAGCCCTCATCTGTCCGCGAAATCGCCCAAACTATTGCGGAAATTAAAAATGAACCTTTGGAAAAAGTTGCAGAAATTACAACTCAAAATGTTAAACGACTTTTTGGGCTTGGTAATTTATAATCGATAGCACTATTTACCATACTGCCCTCTATTAGAATCTTTTTGGAGAAATTCATACGCTTCATTAATTCTTTTCATTTTTTCATGATCTCCCGTTTCACCTCCAGTATCAGCGTGATATTTTCTAGCAAGCCTTCGATAGGCAGCAAGAAGAACTTCTTCTATATCGTCAGGATCGGTGTCAGGATTAATCCCTAAAGTTCTGTAATAACCACTCGGATCTCGCGGGTCAAAGTCAGCCCCCCTTTTTGATCTCTCCCTCCCCGCTCCATAACTTGACTGTGACTCGCCAAATCCGCTGCCGGTAGAGTTTCGGGTTCGATCTTCTCCTCTTCCGGTTTCTCCAGACCCCCTATTTTGTGAAGTTTCACTCCTTGGCCAATACTTTTTAAATTCTTCAGGACTAAGCGGTCTAAGAGAACCCAAAAATGCCGGGTCAAGACTCAAAGTTGCTCCGGTAATATGCGGATAACCCCATGCATTTGAAAAACCTCTATTATCCATTGTAATCGTAGCTGTTACTCCGTCAATTAGCGTCGGTGCCGTCAAGACTGAACGCTCGCTTGCTTCTGGCTGTTCGGCAACTACCACAGAAGCCTCTTTACCTTTTTTTAAGGAAGCTGTTTGGATTAATTGGGCAATATAACTATGAACATCCTCCAGCCGATGGGTTCCAGGCAAAGCTCTACCTCCGGCATGACCCGATACCAAAACACTGGTATCCACCCCATATAACGCTTCAACCAAACCCCACTGATCCTGCCTGGCTAAGCGATTTTTTCCGTTGTACATAAAAAGCTCCATTAAATCTAACTTATCCGACACTTTTCCTTGTCGGATGAGACTATCTACCATAAGCCTTAATGAATTCTGATCTTGTGGAGAATTTAAGACACCCGCTTTCCGAATTTCTGTGTCGGTTGTACTGACCCGTTTCTGAAGTCCGCTAATTGCACTGTCAATTACGGTCGATTTGGAAAAACCATTGTCAGCACGCTCGTTTCCTGAATATTTAGTTGAATTTTCAATTATCCCTGCCAATTTTAAAGCTCCGTTCGCCCCTCTTAGGGTTTCAAAATCTGGGGCTTTTTCTTTAGGAGAGACTTCTTGGGCGGATGGTATACCACTCATATAAACATTATATGCATCATCTCCTGAAGCAATCAATAGAAAATTGCGACCGGAAATTTTTTGAAGTTATTTCATTTGCAATCCTAATGTGATTTGTCTCAACTTTCAAAAGGAATAATCTAACTACCCGAGTGTAAAGCTGGTGGGCTAAAATCAGAAAATAAACTTTTATCTCCCGTATCCCTTACTGCATCCATTACCTCTTGCTGCATATATTCTCTTACTAATTCTGAATCGAAAGAAAACGGAACATAAAAACTACCTCCTCTAAATCCTTCCCTGTGCAGGGTATGGGATACTAATTCCCTGTGTCCTGGATCTGATACATCAATAGTACCTAACCCAACATATACTCTTTTTCTTCCTTCTGAATCCAGCTTATCGCTGAGTACAACAACAACTCCGTTATTTGAAGCATATCTGTCAGTAAATCTTGGATCTTCTAAATCCTCCTGAAATAATTCCCCCATTGTTTCATGCCCTTCACCAGGGAATCCAGGATCCTGACGGGTTGGATCTTTTCTGTCAGTTACATCAATTAAGTAAGTTGTACCAAATTCTGGATGGGATAATCTAACAACCCTGCCTTTTTGTTGAATTCGGGTTTTACCTTCCGGAGTTAATTTAAATTCCTTAATATCTCCAATTATTTGGGGTGCTCGAGCTAATCCTTCAGACATTACCGATTATATTCACAAAACAAATACGTTTTGTCAACATAATTTGCAATCCTGAGGTAATTTGTCTAAGCAAAGCTTGCCTGTTTGCTTGACAAAAGGTAATCCAGCTTCGCTGTCTTGCCAGTTACTGGCATAACAGGTAAACTTCCAATTTGCCATTGATTGGTAAGTTATTTTTCTCTACCATAAGAGATGGCCCTGCCTAAAATCCTATGCGAATAATTTTGAGCTTTTTACTTGGGTTTTTTTCTTTTTTCTTTTTAAGCGAAGCCTTTAAAAAAATTTTTGGCCGCCCCATTCCCAGCCTATTCGGAATCTTAACCATAATTTTAGGTTTTACCGTTGGGTTTTGGGGAAAAAAATTTATCTTTCCCCCCTTAGATCTTTTAAGCAGTTTGTTTATTATTGGTGCCGGAATTGGCGTCACCCTTCATCACTTGCTTTCAATGAGGTATATAATTTCCGAGCAGTTTGAGTTAAAACTTTACCGCCGGCATGAGACACTTATCGACAGGGTCTTGGAAATTATTCCCGGGGCCCTAACCTGGACTGCCCTGACTTCACCATTCTGGCTATCTCTTACCCTTCCCTTTGCTGTAGCTTATTTAATAATTGCAGCGGATGTTTACTGGCTATACAGCTCGCTTAGGGTAGCTGTGCTGATATTTGTTGGCTACCGTAAACTATCCTTTGCGAAGTCTCAACCCTGGCTTGAAAATCTGAAGAAAGACTTTCCCGGAGAGTGGAATAATTACTACCACCTGCTTGTACTACCAACATATAAAGAATCTATCGAGATTTTAGCGCCTGCTTTTGATGCAATTGCACAGTCAAGCTACCCGAAAGACAAAATCTTTATGGCTGTCGGGTTTGAAGAGTGGGATGATCCTGAAAAAATCAAACAAACCAAAAAATATCTTCAGAGATTCGAGAAAAAAATCGGAGGGGTATTCACAACCGTTCACGAGCTTCAACAGGGTGAAATCCGCGGTCCAGGTACAAACCGCAACTGGATGATTAAAAACGCCCTCACTGAATTTGAAAAACGTAATATTAAACCTGAGCAGGTTTTTGTAACAACCTTAGATGCTGATTTTGTTATTCACGAACAATTCCTCGCCGGTGCTTTACATAAGTATTTATCGACTCCCGGGCATATCCGCGACAAAAGAACTTATACAGGCTCATTTTTATATTACAACAATTTTTGGCAGGCTCCGGCGCCAATGAGACTGATCGCCGCAGGTACCGCCTTTTGGCAGCTGGCAGAAATGGCGGGAAGCGACAAATATCAGAATTTTTCTTCACTTTCAATTAATTTAAGGCCTCTTTTGGATATTGGCGGCTGGATGCCCGACAGGGTTAATGACGACTCGGGGT
>JACPKO010000066.1 GCA_016186985.1 Candidatus Daviesbacteria bacterium | reverse complement strand
CACCTCCGAGGTGGCAAGCTAAATTGAAATGGTTACAATGCTAAGCTATAGCTGATCTTTGTAACCTAAATTAGATATGTTTGTTACACCTTCGAAGTGTAACATGCAGGCTTGACATGCAAAAGAGTTTTCCGGTGTGGTAAATTAACCCTTATCCCTGGTGCCTCAGCTAATTCATAATCTACCCCGTTGTTGTGTTAAAATTTCAGGGTCTTATGAATTTCAGATCAAGAAAATGGACGGTTTTGCTTTTAGTTTTTTTGATAATTTTGGCAATTGGGATACTTATCCAATTTACAATCGGAAGCGGGGTTTTGAAAGATAATTTAAAATTTTTCTTTCTTAATTCCTATTATCAAAGCCCTTTTCATAAACAAAGCGAACTTAATGCTTCTTTGGTTGATTCGGAATTGAGCCTAAACTTTGATATTATTGAGGGAGATAAGGGAGCGTTTTTGAATTTTGTTAACAACTGGTATGGAACAAAAGAAGAGATAGAAACTTTAAGGGTGGGAATTGACGAAAACTTAGCTCAGATTTTATCGCCTGTACTGCCTGTAAAGTTAGATTTAAAGATAGCAGATAAATCATTGGAATTTAAAAGCCAGGCAATACCTGCGCTTCAAACACCTCTTACAGGTACGGAAATTAATTTTGCCACAGGCTCAGGCAAATTTAAGCTAAAATACTCAAACCCGGGCGAATATAGTTTGGGAATAGAAAATCCGTCTGAAATGGCACTTTATGCAACTCAGTCAGGGGTACTGACAGCTTCAAACAAAACTGAAGGGTTATTTAAAAGTCTCACGCAAGTCGCTACAATAGAATTAAGTGTTTCCGGGAAGAATATTTCCGGAAAAATAGTTCTCAGATAAATTATATGGATCCTGCTCAAACTCTCTCCGGAGGGCAAAATTCAAACCAGATATTAACCGATTTAAAACAAAAGCTTGCAAACGCCAAGCTCCCGCCGGATGTATCGGAAAAATTACAGGATGATCTCTCAAGGATCGAATTGGCTTTTAAAACCGGAGAGTTTACACCTGAAGTAGATAGGCAGGTAACTTACGTTAATTTTATAACAGATCTTCCCTGGAATAAATCAGGCCAGGATATTTTGGATTTAAACCGGGCTAAACAAATTTTGGATAAAAACCATTACGGACTCGAGCCAATTAAGGCGAGGATTTTGGAATACCTATCAATTATGATTTTGAACGCCATGAAAAGCCAGATTGCCAAGCAACCTATACTGGCATTTGTCGGACTTGTTGGTTCAGGTAAAACTTCCCTGGCTTTTTCAATAGCCGAGAGTTTAGGCCGTCCCATTATCAGGATTCCATTTGGAGGGCTGGGTTCAGCTTTGCAGCTGCGGGGCGAGTCCCGCGTTAAATCTGAGGCCGAGCCTGGACTTATTATGAGGGCTTTGAAGCGCTCTCAGGTTAAAAATCCTGTGATACTTTTGGATGAGCTTGACCGTATTACTGAATCCGCAAGGGCTGACATCATGGGAGTTTTGGTTGAGCTTTTAGATCCGGAACAAAACATGGCATTTTTAGACCACTATGTTAACTTTCCGTTTGATTTGTCCCAGGTTTTGTTTGTTGCAACAGCCAACAATACCGGAAATATCGCGACTGCGGTTATGGACAGGCTTGAGGTGATCGAGATGCCTTTTTATACTGATGAGCAAAAAATAGTAATCGGCAGGGATTACATAATGCCCGAAGCATTAAAAAATGCAGCGATTGACCCAAGATTTATACAAGTTGATCCTGAAGTCTGGGAAAATATTGTCCGTCCTTTAGGGTTCGATGGGGGTATAAGGAGCTTAAAACGCCATATTGTTAATATAGTAGGTAAAATTGCAAGAATGGTAGTTGAGGGTCAGAAAGGACCATTTATCATAAACGAGCAGAATATAGCGCAATTCTTGAATACATAAGGTAAATGTTAAAAGTCAAAACTCAAAAGTACAGGTAAAAAGTCAAAACTTAGAAAACTTTTTGCCTCTGAAAGAGGGGCGTACTATTTGGAGTTGTAGTTTTGCCTTTTGCATTTTGACTTTTGAATTATTTTTATGAAGTCTTATAAACCAAAATTTGAATTTAATACAAGTCCCAAAGGGGGAAAGTCTTTAAGAATTATTCCGCTCGGTGGCGTAGGAGATGTCACCAAAAACATGTTTGCTTACGAGTATGGGGACGACATTGTAATTATTGACTGCGGTGTCAGTTTTCCTGATTCGGAAATGAGGGGTGTTGACTTGGTCATTCCGGACATCAATTATTTAAGGGATAAAAAGCAAAAAGTTAAAGCAATTTTGATTACTCATGGTCACGATGACCATTATGGTGCGCTGCCTTATATATGGCCGGAACTTAATGTACCGATTTATTCCCAGAGGTTAACTTGCGGGTTAATTGCCCATAAATTTGAAGAGCACCAGCTCGATAAACGGGCGATAAAAGAGTTAAAAATTACTGACACTTTAACCCTGGGTGTTTTTAAGGTTTCTTTCTATCAGGTTTCTCATTCAGTTCCGGACTCAACAGGGATTGTTTTGGAAACTCCTGTCGGGACAATTATCCACCAATCCGATTTTAAGGTAGATTGGACACCAGTAAACGGACAAAAAACTGATGTCGGAAGGGTGGCGGAACTTGGCAGTAAAGGGGTGTTGCTTTTGGCAATTGATTGTTTAAGGTCAGACAGGCCGGGTTATACATTGTCGGAAAAACAAATTGAGCCTAATTTTGCCAAAATTGAGGAACAAACAAAAGGTAAGCTACTTTTAACCTTGATAACCTCAAACATTACCAGAATCCAGCAGGCCCTTAATGTAGCGATTAAAGCCGGGAGAAAAGTAAGCCTGGTCGGCCGGTCCATGGAAAATAACTTCCAGGTGGCACGGGAGCTAGGCTATCTGCATGTCCCCCCCGGATTAATTATTGCGCAGGAGGAAATAAAAAGGTTTGCGCCGGAAAAATTAATGATTATTATCTCAGGGGCTTTTGGACAGCCCGGATCAGCCTTATCGCGGGTAGCCAACGGTGAGCATAAATTTGTCCAGTTGTCCAAAAACGATACGGTTTTGGTAAGTGCTGACCCAATGCCTTCAACTGAAGAAGCCCAGGGGATTTTGATTGATAATTTATCGCGGTTTGGCTGTGAGGTTTATTATTCCGCCTCAGACGCTTCCCTTCATGTGTCCGGCCACGCTTCAGCCGAAGAGCTTAAGCTTATGATTAATTTAGCCAGGCCAAAGTTTCTTATGCCTATTGGAGGTGGATTTAAGCATATCCGGGCTTTTTCCCGAATGTGCAAGGATTTAGGGTATAAAGAAAACGAAATGATTACTCTAACTGAGGTTTCGCCTATTGAACTCAGTGTGGACAGGTATAAAATCCTGCCGCCCATTCCTTCTCAGAATATTTATGTGGACGGGCTTGGGGTCGGTGATGTTGGGAGCATAGTCCTTCGCGACCGGGAACATATGAGCGAGGAGGGAATAGTCGTGGTAGTTGTGCCGATAGATGGAAGTACAGGCAAGTTTTCAGGGGAGCCGGACTTGATATCAAGAGGGTTTGTGTTTGGCGATGAAGCGAATGATCTTTTAGACGGGGCTAAAGAGATAGTCAAGTCTTTATTTTTAGACCACCGGGGCGGGCGGCTCGATATCAGATATGTCAGAAATGAAATAGAAAACCACCTGCAAAGGTTTTTTTATGAGGAAACGAAACGGCGGCCCTTAATACTTACGGTAATAATGGAAGATTAGAAATTACCCCATAGTAGGATATGGTATAAGGACCTGCTTCGTGCTTCGGTATTGAAAAATTTTACCTCGCACTCGCAGAACCTTGCCTTTTGCTACGCAAAACGTAATATGACCTATAATTGAGTATGATATAATAATTACAATGCCTAGACGTAAATCAATCTATTCACTTCCCAGACTCAAACTTAAACAAAGAACTATTATCAGTATTGGGACTTTCATATCTTTTATTCTAGCGGGGGTTTCGGCAGTTGCCTTTTTAACCCAAACACCATACCTGTTTTTTTGGAAACAGTATTTGATTGAAAATATTGGTTTTACTGCGGTCGCAACACCGGTTGTTTTCGCGCTTTCCGGACTGGTTTTACAAAGGGTAAGATGGGGGTTTGCGCAGCTTAATGTTTTAGTTGGGCTGTTAACTATGATGGTTGCACTGATGGGTCTCTTAGCAGGGATTGGGGATACCCCGGGAGGAATAGTTGGAGCTTTCATTTGGACCCAGCTTAAAGAGGTAGTGACAAGAATAGGGGCGGTGTTTACATTAATCTGCGTGTTTGCAATCGGGCTGATCGTTTTTCTCAATACCAGCTTAGAGCAATTGCTAACCTTTTTTGGAGCAATTTTTTCAGGTTTTTTCTCGGCTACTAAAACAGCCGCGAAGATGGGAACAGTTTTTAAAAGGAATGAAAATTTTGACCTGAGAAGCGGGCAAATGAGACTTTCAGGAATTGATGATAAAGGCAAAACAGGCAAGGTTTCTGATAAGCTGCCTCGGAGTGAACCGGTTTTAGTTGAGACCCTAGTTCAAAATGTGGCCGGGCAAACCCGTGTCTGGAAATACCCCCCGCTCAATTTATTAAATGACAAAGGCGGTTCTCCCGCAGACAGGGGTGATGTCAAAAAGAATGCAGCGATTATTGAACGGACACTTGAATCTTTCGGTATTCAAGCCAGGGTGGCTGAGGTAAACGGCGGGCCGGCTGTAACCCAATACGCTTTGGAAATTGCCGCAGGAACGAAAATTACCAAGATCGCCAACCTGCAGCACGATATTGCTTTGGCTTTGGCAACCAGGACCGGAACTGTTCGTATTGAAGCGCCTATTCCTGGAAAGTCACTGGTCGGAATTGAAGTACCCAACCACTCTCTGGAAGTGGTGACTATGAAATCAGTGCTTTCGTCGGATGAAATGAAAAAGCATAAATCTAAGCTGGCAGTAACTTTAGGTAAAGACACAGCCTCTCACTCAATCATAGTCGACATTGACAGGATGCCCCATATTTTAATTGCTGGAACAACCGGTTCGGGTAAATCAATCCTGATGCACTCGCTTTTAACCTCTTTGCTTTTCAGGAATTCACCGGATGAGTTAAAACTTATTTTAATTGACCCGAAAAGGGTGGAGATGGTCGATTACAACAGCATTCCGCATCTCTTAACGCCAGTTATAGTTGAGCCGGAAAAAATCCTTTCAGCTTTAAAATGGGCAATGGCTGAAATGGATCGCAGATATAAACTTTTTCAGCAGGTCGGTGTCCGCAACATCCAGGGGTACAATGAAATGTCTGGTTTTCAGGCGCTGCCTTATATAGTGATTTTTATCGACGAACTGGCGGATTTAATGATGTTTGCTCCGGTTGAGGTTGAGGACGCAATCACCAGGTTAGCCCAGCTCGCCAGGGCTACAGGAATCCATCTGGTTATCTCCACTCAGAGGCCTTCAGTTGATATTATCACCGGTTTAATGAAAGCCAATATTCCATGCCGTATTGCTTTTAATGTAGCTTCGCTTATTGATTCGCGGGTTATCCTTGATTCGCAGGGTGCAGAAAAATTGTTGGGCAGGGGGGATATGCTGTTCTTGCCGCCTGATGCTTCAAAGCCAATGCGTATTCAGGGTGTTTTAGTTACGGATCCTGAGACCCATGCGCTGGTTAAATACCTCAAAGAGATGGGTATTGCGCCGCAATATACAGAAGAAATTACCCAAATGCCGATTGGGAAAATAGGCGGCAGGGGTGGAAATGGCGGCAGCGAAGAAAAAGACGATTTATTTGAGGAAGCAATCAGGACAGTCTGTCAGTACGACAGGGCCTCCGCTTCCCTTTTGCAGCGCCGTTTAAAAGTGGGTTATGCGCGCGCAGCCAGAATCATAGATGAGCTTGAAGCGGCCGGAGTTATCGGGCCCGGAGACGGTTCTAAACCACGCGATGTTTTGGTACGTAATCCGGATGAGTTTTTAAGTGGCGGGACTCCCGGTTCGTACGAAGCTTAAATTTGATGGAGCTGGGGAGGATTTGGCAATTCTTCTGAAGATCTGGAAAATTCTTCTTTTAAAGTATCGGTTGAGTTTGTATCCTTTATGGAGTTTTCACTAGAGACGGTAATTAATAGTTGGTCAATCGGTTCAACAGCTTTATTAAATCTCTTTTCCTCCGCTGCCCTTCTTCTGGCTTCGATTTGATTATCGGCCACGATTTTAAATTTTGAATACTGAGAATCCGCAAGGTAAATATAACCTAATATTACTCTTTCTCCGCTACCTTCAGAAATGTTTTTAAGATTATTAAAAATCATGACGTAAGAGTTTTTACCGGTTTCCTGATGCCTGTTGTGGCTGATCTCGATCTGGTAATCTTTTAAATGGATAGAGTAATGGTTCTGAAGTGTAGTCGGGTCGAATTTTTTTAAGTCAGTCCGGAAAACATCTATCTTTTTTTGGTTCAACAAATTAACTAACTGGTCGATATACCCTTCAGCCTTATCAAGACTGCCCTTTGGGGGAGCTAATTCATTTACATCAGACATGAGGCTATTATAATCCCCGAATTTTTGGCAGACAAGTAAGCTAAAGGGTATAATAATGCATCATGAGGACTGTTGGACAATTACTTAAAGAAACAAGGGAAGCTAAATTGTATTCACTTGAAGAGGTTGAAAAAAGTACTAAAATCCGCAAGGAATTGTTAAAGGCCTTAGAAGAAGATGATTATGATAAACTCCCCCCGCTTACCTTCATCCAGGGATTTGTTAAAAACTATGGAAAATTTTTGGGGATTGATTCAGAGAAGTTGATGGCTATTTTAAGACGTGATTTTGAAGCTAAAAAATACCCACCGGTTATTTTAGAAAGTTTCTCCAAGCCGTTAAGTAAGGCAAGAATCCTTATTACTCCATCGAGGCTTATTGGATTGGTCGTGACAGTAATAATTATCGGATTTTTTACCTACCTTTGGCTTGAATATAGGCAATTTGTAGGCTCCCCTAAACTTGAGGTAGTCAGTCCTACCCAAGGGCAGACAGTTGAGATGACCTCACTTACGGTGCAAGGATCTACTGATCCGGAAACCCGTGTTACCGTTAACGAACAGGAAGTAGGTGTAGATAACAATGGTAATTTTAAAGAGGAAGTTAAATTGTCTTCTTCCGTAAATACAATCACTATTGTATCTACTTCAAAATTCGGCCAATCGAGCAAAATTGAAAGGACGGTTTATATTAAAAAGTAGACAGTATATGGTATGCAGTATATTGGGATCAGGAAGCTGCAGCTACATACTAAATACTGTATACTAAATACTAAACATGTCAGCTCTTGAAATTGCTTTAATTATTTTAGTTGCCATCTGGTCAATAATTTTTTTAATTATTGGCATATCTTTGGTGATGATCTTTTTTGCAGTTAAAAGGGCTATTACCAAAGCTAATGATATTTTGGAAAAAACCGAAGCAGTTGCAGATAAAGTTGACCTTCCCTCAAAAGTGGTTATGGCTTCGATCGTGGCTTTCATGGCCAAAAACTCCATCGGCCCGATAAAAAAACTCATCAGTACTATAATGGCCAAAAAAAAATCCTGAAACTTCTAAAAAACGCTCTGCTCTGATATGATTTGCGCATGACTAGTCGGGAAATCCGTCAGAAATATTTAGATTTTTTTAAAGCCAGGGGACATGCAGAAGTTGCAAGTGCTAAATTGGTTTTAGAAAATGATCCAACAACACTTTTTACCTCCTCAGGCATGCAGCCTTTAGTGCCGTTTTTGCTGGGAGAAAAGCATCCGGAGGGGAAAAGACTTGTTAATTCTCAACCCTCTTTCCGGGCAGAAGATATCGAGGAAGTTGGTGATAACCGCCATACAACTTTTTTTGAGATGCTGGGCAATTGGTCCTTAGGGGAGTATTTTAAAAAAGAGCAGCTTTCCTGGATTTGGGAATTTTTGACTAAGGAATTAAATCTTCCGGAGGAAAAACTTCATGTAACTATTTTTGAAGGAAACGAATTTGTGCCGAAAGATGAGGAAAGCCGGGAGATCTGGAAAAGTCTGGGAATCAGCGAGGAGAGAATTTACGAATATGGTGTTGAAAAAAACTGGTGGTCCCGCTTCGGTACTCCTGATAAGATGCCCTCTGGTGAAATTGGTGGACCGGACAGTGAAATATTTTACGAATTTACACAAATAAAACATGACATAAAATACGGAAAGAAATGCCACCCCAATTGTGAGTGCGGCCGTTTTTTAGAAATCGCCAATTCGGTTTTTATCCAATTCAAAAAGACGGACGAGGGAAAATTTGAGGAATTGCCGCAAAAAAATGTAGATTTTGGAGGTGGGCTTGAAAGACTGACTGCTGTTGTAAAAGATAATCCAGATATTTTTCAAACTGACCTATATTTACCGATAATTAAAATTACTGAAAAGTATTCCGGCAAATCTTATTCGAGCCCCAATTGCATTGCTAACTTGCGTATCATTGCCGACCACCTAAAAGCTGCAGCATTTCTAATTGTTTCAGGAGTTATCCCGTCAAATAAAATGCAGGGTTATGTATTGCGCCGTTTAATCAGGAGGGTTGCAGTAAAAATGCACGAACTTCGGGGAAACCCAAAAAAAGGAGAAATTCCAACAGACGCTTTTGAGGCGGCAATTGCCGACGCGGTTTTGCTTATTTATAACGGACTGTTTGGAATAGAGGAAAAAACTCACCGGGAATTGGTTGTGCGGGTGATAGTTGAGGAAATGGAAAAATTTGGGAAATCCCTGGAGAAAGGATTAAACGAGGTGAAAAAGCTGGATCAGATTGACGGAAAAGCGGCCTTTGATTTGTACCAAACATTTGGGTTTCCGCTGGAGCTGACAATTGAGCTTGTTAAACAAAAAGGCCAAACCATAGACAGAAAAGATTTTGAGAGGGAGTTTAAAAAGCACCAGGAGTTGTCGCGGGGTGCGTCGGTCGGAAAGTTTGCAGGAGGATTAGCGGGGCACTCGGAAGTAGAAATAAAGTACCATACAGCTACACATCTATTGCACCAGGCCCTGCGCGATATTTTAGGATCCGAAGTTTTTCAAAAAGGCTCAAATATTACGCCGGAAAGATTAAGATTTGATTTTTCATTTGAGCGAAAAATGACTGAGGATGAAATAAAGGCGGTAGAGGATTTGGTGAATAAAAAAATCAGAGAAGATTTAAAGGTAGATAGAAAATTTATGACTTTTGATGAGGCAAAAAATTTAAACGCCATCGGGTTGTTTGATGAAAAATACGACAAATCTAATGTGTCAATTTACGCTATAGGACCAGACTATTTATTGGATTCTAATGCAAAGGACCAGCGTGAAAGAGGAGGATATTATTCACTGGAATTTTGCGGCGGTCCGCATGTAGAGCATACGGGGGTTATTGGAGGCATTAAGATTACAAAAGAAGAGGCAATTTCAGAGGGTGTAAGAAGGATTAGGGCAAAGCTTCTCTAAGCCTCAGATCTGTGCTAATATTGGGAAAAGATTATTTATGGCCTTGTTAGATTATCTGTCCAAAATTTTACCATCAAAAAGAAAAGAAAATCCGTCAGAGTACTATTTCGGTTTAGATATTAGGCATGGATTTGTTATAGGTTCGGTTTGGGGGATTGAAGGAGAAAAGGTAAAGATTATTTCACTTGTCCATAGAAATTTCCATCCTGCGGAAAATTTCCCTGAAAACGCTCACAGCCTGGTAGAGGCCGCAAATATCGCACTGGATGAGGCATTGGCAGATTTTCAGCCTGAACCTGAAAAAATCCTTTTTGGGGTTCCTGATTCATGGCTTGCTGATGAGGAATTGAAACCCAATTATTCGAAAGTATTAAAACAGCTGGTAAGGGAATTGGATATTATCCCTTTGGCTTATGTTTCGACAACCCACGCTATTTGCCACCTTCGCGAGAGGCAGGAGGGTGTGCCGACTACCGCAATTTTGGTTGAAATTGCAGATCCTTTGAGCGTGGCAGTTGTTAAAGCGGGTAAAGTTTTGGGCAGTAAAGAAATTGCCCGTTCGGAAAGTTTACCGAGGGATATCGAAAAAGGTTTATTATCTTTTCCTGATATTGAAGTTTTGCCGGCGAAAATATTGATTTTTGGGAAAGGAAAAATGAGCCACCTGAAAGAAGAACTGGTTTCTTTTAATTGGATGGGGCAGCTGCCATTTTTGCATTTGCCTAAAATCGAAGAACTGGAAGAAGATGTCAGCATTAAAAGCTTAAGTTTCGCAGGAGCTTCAGAAATTAACCCTCATGTCCATTTAGAGCATCACACAATACCAATTTCTCCTAAACAAACAAAAACTCATACGGCCCCCCAGACTCAAGAAACTGCTTTTGTGCAAGGCGATATTGAAGACCAATACGCAGGCACAGCAGTTGATACATATGAGAAAAATGTCCAGCCTCAGAGTGTAGGTAATGTGTTGGATAAATTATCACCCGCTGGAATTATCCCTAAACGGATGCCGAATTTAATGAAGTGGCTAAGAGGCTTAGGTTTTACCTTAGTTATTCCTGTAATAATCGTCATAGTGTTAATATTGGCTTATCTGTTTTTGCCAAAAGCCACAGTTACTGTATATGTTGACCCGAAAATTCTGGAAAAGGAAACCCAAATTGTGGCAGATCCAAAAATTACCACAACTGATGAAGCTAATAAACAGATTGCCGGGAAGATTGTTGAAATCTCTGTTAACGGGACAAGTAAAGCTGGCGCCACAGGTAAAAAACAAATTGGCGATCCGGCCAAAGGAGCTGTAATTATCTATAACAAAACCCAATCCTCCAAAACTTTCCCACAGGGTACAGTTTTAGTTGGACAAAATAATCTGAATTTTGCTCTGGATACAAGTATTACTGTTGCTTCCCAATCGGCGGTAGAGGGAGGGATCTCTTTTGGCAAATCTACAGGTAATGCAACAGCTTTAACGATCGGCCCTGACGGAAATTTAGCGGCGGGCAAGGAATTAACAATTAAAGGTTCTTCTCCAAATGACTTTAATGCTAAAGTTGACAGTGCATTCTCGGGCGGAGTCTCCAAAGATGTGACAGTGGTTACCTCAGATGATCAAAAAAAGCTTTTAGCGTCATTAACCGGCGACCTTAAGAAAAAAGCCCAGGAAGAAATTCAGGGTAAATTAACCGGGGATATGAAGATTTTGGAAGAGACATTTGTAGAAAAAGTTTTGAAGCAGTCATTTTCAAAAAATGCAGGAGATCAGGCATCAGAATTTTCTCTCACTTTAAATTTAAGCCTTAAAGGTACGGCATATTCAGATTCTGATTTGAAATCAATCGTCGGAAAGTTGGTTGAAACGACAGTACCCGAAGGATTTGAACTGGATTTATCACGAACGGAAACCCAAGCTACTGTTGCTAAAGTTGAAAAGGACGGAAAAATAATCTTTACAGCGAAATTTAAAGCAAAACTAATGCCAAAGATGGATTTAGAAAAGATCAAATCTGAAATTAAATTTAAAAAGCCGGATATGGTTGAGGCAATTTTAAAATCCAATGAAAGCGTGATAGGGGCCGATATAAAGATAAAACCTGAATTGCCGGGGCCGCTTCAAAGACTTCCGCTTTTGCCCCAAAATATCAATCTCGAGATAAGTTCCAACTGATTTAAGAGTGAGAATGTTTAAAGTTATTTTAAATGTGTTCAAGAAAATTCCTAGTTGGGTTTTTATTATCTTAATTTTTCTGTCTTTAGGATTTGTTTTATACAACTCCCGGCAGATCTTCTTTTTTAAATACGAAAGCGAATATTATGAAAACCTTTATTATCATTCCCAATGGAATATAACAGGCAGCACCAGGGGGATGTCGGACGGAATGCTTTATAAGTTTGTAGGGTATAGGCTTGTCCAGGGCGAAAACCCGTTTTATTTAAACTACGAAGCTCCCCCTTTCGGAAAATATTTATACGGATTGGCAGAATATTTCTTCGGAAATCCGTATCTGGTTAGCTTAGGATTGTATCTGCTTTCAGTAATTGTATTTTGGTTTTTAACAAGGGAATTGTTTCAGAAGAAGAAATATTCACTGGCTGTTCTTCTGGTTTTTACAACAACACCCTTTATTGCCACTCAGGTTAGGGATACAATGCTTGATCTCCCCCTTACGGCTTTTTTTCTAATTCATATTTTCTTTTTTATGAAGTTTTTAAACAAACCAAGGATATTTTTTTTAGGATTGTCGGGAGTATTTTTAGGCTTGGCTACTGGTACAAAAATCGGGGTATATACACCGGGAGCAATTTTACTGGGACTGCCTCTGGTTATTTGGGCGGGTAAAAAATTGGGCAAACTACCTCAATTGATAAACCCCTTATTTTATCTTGGATCAATTTTTGCAGGATATTGCATCGCCTTTATTTCATATTTTATTCATCACCCAAATCCAATACCCTGGCTTAAGCTTCATCAAAAGCAACTGGATTTTTACCTAAAACCAGAGGGTAATGTTGATTACTTAAATCAGTGGAGGGGAATTTTTGCAAATACCTATCAGGGCTGGTGGGGTGCGGGGCAAACCGGGCTAGGTGACTGGTCGCCAATTCTTCCTCTTGGGACAGTAGCAGCTGCGTCTGTTTTTATCTTAGCCCTGAAAAGAAAAGAAAAGCCCTGGATATACATTGCAGGGATAACCCTTGTGTTTTTAATTATGAATACTTTTATATCTTTTTGGCCAAGATACTTAATGCCGGCAATACCGGGGTTTATCTTGCTAATAGCATATTTTGGAAGAAAGTTTGCACCTGTTTTGCTGGTGCTGGCATTTCTTAACTTGCCTTACTTACACAGCAGTATGGCTGTCAAAAATTATGAGTCCAGCGCAGGGGCGCCTGCTAATTTTATATCCCAACGTGCATACCGCGAACTTTATAGAAGCATAGATCCAAACCAGCGAAATTCCATTTCTGAAGATCAGTTTATAAAAGATTTGGAGAGTTTTTATGAGACTTTAACTGTCAGAAAAATTGATACACAGGTAAAAAATATATCAAATACTGAAAAAGGTGCAGATGTTGTTTACGACATAAAATACCTTACAGATTATGGAGAAGTTTCATTCAGTCCAAAAGTGGAATTTATAGATATACATAACCAGGTATATATTAACTGGAAATGGGATTATCTCTGGCCGGGATACTCAAACAAAAAGAAAATAATTTCTGAAAGCCGTAAACCTACCGGGACGGACGGTAGGGAAATCAGAAACAGGGTTAGTGCGGTGAAAGTTTATATAATCACCCGGCATGTTAAATGGCCAGAAACACTTAATCAACTAGCAGAGGTTGTTGAAATTCCCGGAGGTGTGGAAGTTGGGGAAAGGGTCAACTGGGTGATTCCGGATGATTTTCCAAGATACATTGGGTTACTAAATAAAAATCTTGGTGAGGAGGGGCGTAAAAAAGCCGCGGATATTAAGGGGGTGAAACTGCGCGAAATCGATTTTGATGTCAGCGCAGATATATATTTTGAAAACAACGGCGAAAGAGAATATATTTTAAAATCAGCTCCGGTAAATTTCGCAAAATTTTAAACCTATCAATAATAATCTGGTTTTTAGAATTGTAATAACTGCCTTAATATTTATAAGTCTGGCGGTTTTTGTATGGATACTTTTTTTATCAAAAAAGCCTGTCCCAAGTCCTTCGATAATTCCCACAACTTTAGGGGAAACCAGGACTGCAGTTATAGTTTCCCCAATCCCAAGTCCCCTTGTTTCTCCAAGCCCCAGTCCAACTCCAGCTCCCTCAGTTAGGCCAAGCCCCAAGAAACCCGCTTATGTGATTGCCGCTTTTGGGGATTCAATGGTAGATACCATGGGCGAAAATTTGGAGTATTTAGATAAAAGCATGATGGCGCGCTACCCGACAACAAAGTTCAAATTTTATAACTACGGCATAGGTTCTCAAAATGTTATTGAGGCAAATAGAAGATTTGATGAACCATTCAAATTTAATACCCGTAGTTACCCCCCGATAAATCAAATTAATGCAGACGTTATAATAATTTCTTCTTTTGCTTATAACCCATTGTCCCCTTACGACCTTAAAGAATACCTAAATAATTTGAAGGAATTGATTAAAAAAGCTAAAGATACGGGAGCAGAAGTTTATCTTTTAGCAGAAATTGCACCCTTAAAAACTGGATTCGGCAAAGGTGCAGGAGGAGTTAATTGGGATGAGGAAAAAACCAAAACCCATGTGGGATTAATCATTACTAACCTGGATAATGCTGTGAGTCTGGCATCTAAAACAAAAACCCCCCTCATAAATGCTTATCAAAAATCCCAAATTGACGGCAAATATGGGAATAAGATTTATATTGGAACTCATGACGGAATACATCCGTCAATAGAAGGCGAAGTCTTCATGGCAGAATTAATTGCAGAAACTCTTAAATTGCATTAAATGCATTAAAGAAATACTGATACGAAATCCTGCAATAGCAAGAAATGGTATCAACATTTTATGCTAAGATATTTTTTGTGAAACAGGTAATCATTAAAACATTACAGAACTTAACAGATTCAGAAATCGATCAATTAAACGAGGCTTCAGAAAGAGAATTTAAAGTCTCACTACCTCCAAAAGAAAAAATGCTAGATAGGCATTTTTTTCTGTTAGAACAACGAAAGGAAGTTTTAGCAATGGGTCAGCTACTTCCTGTGGAACCAATAAAATTTAATAGTGAGGAATTTTTTGTTTTAGGGATAGGTGGGATTATCGCCAAACAAAAAGGAAAAGGGTACGGTAAAGCAATCATGGCTGCGATCAAAGATTGGTTAGTAAACAGAAATAAAACAGGGATAGGTTTTTGCAAACTGAAAAATAAGGGATTCTATGAAAAATGTGGATTTTTAACAAATATTGATTTATTGAATAGGTTTGTATATTTAGGGACTGAAAAATTTTATGCAGACTCTGAAAATGAATGCATCTTTTATATGGATGGTAATGACCAATTTATGGAAAAAGTTTTAAATAACCCAGATCAGGTAGTCTTACCGATACCACCTGTTTGGTAGTACCAATTCAAGTTGCGTTTTGCCAATACTGCGGGGTTATTTTTCTAAAATATTCCAGATTCAAATATATAGATAAAACGAACAGACAGATCAATGTTACGGGTATCAGAATTTTAAACATTTTGGATTTGGGTTTCGCATAAGAAAATAAATAAATAAGCAATAATCCTGCTAAACCCCATCTCCAGATTCCAACCAATTCCTGGAATTTTTCGATACTGATAATTTTAGAAAGGCTGACACCTGCAGGTATTAGTAAAATTAAAAAAGCGGGTAAAAATAAATCCGGGTTTCTTAAAGCAAGTATTAAAATTCTGGCGATGGCTGCAAAGAGAAACGGTATAAAAGGAAACCGGTACCATCCATAAGGCTCGCTCCCGAACAATAAAAATATAACCAGGTAGCAAACAAGAGGAATCAAAATATGCATTTCATGTTTCTTTTTTTCTGAAGGTAGCGTAAAAAGAAGAAAAGATGAAAACCATCCGGCTAAAATAAATCCATCAGTAAGGTATCGGGATGCAGTTATTTTTGTAGCGGTTATTAGATCAAAAAAAGCTAATGGTCCGATTGAATAAACACGGT
>JACPKO010000067.1 GCA_016186985.1 Candidatus Daviesbacteria bacterium | reverse complement strand
GGATTTAGATCATGCGTTTTTTCTGCAAAGTCTGTACCGTCTATGTTGGAAATAAATCTAACCGTCAACTTACGGTCACTGTAGTGCTTTAAAGCCTCATACGCCATCACCGAGCCTAAATCCGACCCGCCGATTCCGATATTAACAATGTTTTTAATCGGCTTACCGCTATAACCTTTTTTCTCTCCATTCCGGATGCTTTGACTAAACCGTTTCATCCGCTCCAATACATCATTAATTTCCTCCATGACATTTACTCTATCAACAATTAAAGGTTTGCCCGTAACATTGCGCAAAGCTATATGCAAGGCTGGACGGTTTTCACTGGTGTTGATTTTTTCCCCGGAAAACATAGCCTCAATTTTTTCCTTTAGTCCCGCTTCCTGTGCAAGCTGCAAGAGTAGCTCCATGGTTTCCCCGGTCATTCTGTTTTTGGAATAATCTAAAAAAATTGTTTCAAAATCTAGGGAAAATTTTGAAGCGCGGCTCGGGTCTTCATTAAATAACTCACGCAAAGTTCTGTCTTTAATTACCTGAAAATGATCAATAAGCTTGGGATAAATCGGCAGCTTGGTTAACACAGAGAAAGTATTACACAGAAACTTCCTTGTATCAAGATTTTAAAGAAATGGGAATCTGTAAAACTCAGGATTTTCTCCATCATGAAAACCTGTACCAACTGCTATTCCATTAAATAGCTGAGTCCTTCTCCAGGATTGATCAAGTGCATGTGGAGAAGAAAGCGGATGCTCTTTTGTTCCAGGATGAACCAATAAATCTGTTAAATCTTGCGGTAGTTGCTTTGGTAAATGTAACTCCAGATACCAAGCACTCCTTTTTTGTCTAAAACGGATTCTGTTATCCATTATTGACCAATGACCATAATACCCTTCTACGTTATTACCAGCAAGAAGAGCCTCTAATTTTTCTCCTTCAAGTACTGCTTCTTTAATTTCTAATCTTGTGTTGGGCGGTCTTACCTCAGGCTCTACTGCAGAAGTATGAGTTATTTTTATACTCCTCAATCTATCAAATTCTTCACGAGGTTTATCGTAAGGAACATAGTAGGCAAGATCTAGGATGTAAGTTTGCAAAGGATTAGCAGGAGTCCTTCTGCGGTAGTAAGCCTCGATTTGAGTAATACCCATTAGCTTTATATCTAAACTGCGAGGTTGAATAACATCTTCAGTCTCAACAGGATCAGAAAATAAATGAAGTTTTCTAACTTCAGTGCCCAATCGATATCTGTCTACTGATAAAATAGCATCCGCATTAAATGAATGTTCATCAGTAGGATCGAATTTAAAATAGGCAATATCAACACTATCTGGGCCATATTTGCGTGCTCTCCTGCTTCTTAAAGATAGAGTCTCAGGACAAATGTATATTGCTGGTTTTGCATAACTCTCTCTAACAATAAGTCCATTTTTATTATAATGGCTAAAGACTTCGTCAAATAACCCTGGAGCTAATACCTTAAAGCTGGACCATTTCCCAATAATGTCGATAAAGGCAGTTTGCACACCTTCAGGTACAGAAGAAGGCTCATGCTCTCTCACAGGACATTTTCTCATTGAAGTATTCTATCCTATAAGATTTTATTTTGCAATAGTTTGGTTTTAGTTGCTATCAAGCGATTTTTAATGTAAATTTACATCATGTCGGAGACCTTTACCCTGGTTATATTCGGTATCACCTCAAACCTCGCTCAAAAATATATTATCCAGGCTCTTTACGATATGGAAGAAAAAGGGGCGCTTCCCCAAAAAATGACTATCATCGGGAATGCCCGCCGTAAACTTACTGATTCGGAATTTAAAACATACATCAAGGAGGCCTTGGATAAAGAAAACCTTCACCACCAGCACGAGATCAAAAAGGAAACTGTCCAAAATCTTTTAAAAAAAATGCACTATTTGGATGGAAATTTAGATGATCCGGCCTATTACGATAGACTAAAAGAGTTTTTAGACAAAATCGCCCATTCGAGCAAGGGCCGTGATGACCGGATTTATTACCTGGCCACCTACCCTGATCTTTATAAAAGCGTTTTTGAAAACTTAAGCCGGGAGGGACTTACAGATGAAAAAGAGGGATTTGTCAGGTTAATGATCGAGAAACCCTTGGGACACGACTTTAAATCGGCCAAACAAATTAATAAGTTGATGGCTAAATATTTTAAAGAGTCCCAAATTTATCGGATGGACCATTATTTAGGTAAAGAAACTTTACAAAGTATATTGACTTTCAGGTTTGGAAATGGACTTTTTGAACCCCTTATAAATAAAGATTACGTTGACCATATCCAAATTACCGCAAGCGAAGATTTCGGAATCGGTTCCCGTGGCGGCTACTACGATACGATCGGTGCTTTAAAAGATGTTGGACAAAACCACCAGATGCAAATGTTAGCTTTTGCCACAATGGATGCACCAGACGAATTCTCGAATGAGGCAGTCACAAAACAAAGGATAAGTATCATTAAATCCCTTCAAGCTCATCCTGAAGAAGTTGTCTTTGGGCAATATAAAGGTTATACAAAAGAAGAAAATGTAGCCCACGATTCCAAAACTGATACTTTCTACGCTTTTAAGGCCAGCTTAAAAAATGAAAGGTTTAATGAAGTACCAATTTATGTAAGGGCCGGCAAAATGCTTGAGCAGACAGTTACAGAAATTTCCATAATTTTTAAAACCCCGCATAACAGGTTGTTTAAGGACTTAAACCGGGGCATGGAGCCGAATGTTTTAATTTACCGTATCCAGCCGAACGAAGGGATTGTTGTGAGGTTTCTGAGTAAAAAGCCCGGAAGCGTGGAACTTGAGGAAAATTTCCTGCAATATTGTTACCGCCTCGATGCTTCAGTGCATTCACACTTATTCCCGGATCCATACGAAAAGTTAATTTTGGATGCGATCCAGGGAGATCAGACTTTTTTTGCAGATGCAGAGGAAATTGAAGCCTCCTGGAAATTTGTTGACGGTTTAACTGGAACTAAAAAGAACCCAATAATTTATGAACCGGGCTCATGGGGTCCGGAGGAGGCTGATGAGTTAATCCAAAAAGACGGACGGGAATGGCTTATCCCTTCGAATGCTTTCTGCAATATCCCCTTGCTTACCAGGTAAATGCAGTATACAATCCCCTCTTGTGAAAAAAATATTACCTTTAATTTTACTTTTGCTGTTTTTGTTCACTCCGAACATAACTTTTGCAGCTCCCAGCGTGCCGATTTTAATGTATCACTATGTAGGAGAAAACCCTAATCCGAGAGACCTCGGCAGGAATTACTTATCAATATCTCCTTTAAAATTAGAGGAGCAATTAACTTATCTTAAAAATTCCGGTTTTACATCAATTTCTTTAGATGAGCTTTATGGAATTTTTAACAACCAGATTACTTCGCCAAATAAACCAATTGTTCTCACCTTCGATGACGGCTATATAGATTTTTACACAACCGCTTATCCTATCTTGGTGAAATACAATTTTAAAGCAGTATCCTTCATCCCTACAGGCTTAATTGGAACGGGCTACTATATGAATTGGGACCAAATTAAGGAAATTCAAAGGACAGGGCTTGTTACTTTTGAAGGCCACACATTGACTCACCCTAACTTAACAGTTTTAGGTAGTGTTGCAGCTTTAAAGGAATTAAAAGACGGCAGGGAACTTTTACAATCCCAAACCGGGTATCCTGTAAATTTCATTGCCTATCCATATGGGATCAGTGATTATCATGTCCAGAACTTAGCTAAGCAGGCCGGGTTTGTTGGGGGTGTTGGGACCTGGTTAGGTAAAACTCAGGGGCCCGGAATGAACATGCCAAGGATAAGGGTTAACGGACTGATGCATCATTTAGATTTTGCATCCAGGCTTTAAGATTTTTTTACGGAATGTCCCCCAAATTTCCCCCTCATTGCTGAAACTGATTTGTTGCGGAATCCATTAGGTGAATTTTCATCCACCTCTTCCGACTCAACCCGGACCTCAAAAGATTCTTCGATAACTTCCGCGTTAACTCCAAACTCTTTAGCAGTTTTAATTGTCCACTCGCCCTCTCCTGTGTGATTTATTTTTGAGGAATACTCGGCCAGTTCAGGGTCTTCTTCTAAAGCTTCCTGAGTCCAGCCGACAAGACGGGACTCAATTACTGACTTATTGTTATAAACCCGAAAAACATCAGCTAAATTAAAATCAAAATTCGATGCTTTTAGAATTGCCGCACCTTCAGCAATAGCTTCCATCATCCCATACTCAACTCCGTTATGAACCATTTTCGCAAAATGTCCGGCTCCTATTTTTCCAAAATGTCCCCAGGCGTCAGGCGCGCTGGCTGCAAGGATTAATTCTTTAATTTCTTTAACATCTTCATCGTCTCCCCCAATCATTAAACAGGCCCCAGTCCTTGCTCCTTTTGGTCCTCCGGATACCCCAATATCCATAAACCTTATACCAGCAGCTTTGATTTTTTCAGCGCGCCTCAGAGTATCTTTGTAGAATGAGTTTGCTCCGTCAATCAAAAGGTCGCCGGGCTTCAGTAAAGGTAAAATTTTGTCGATGAATTCATCTGTAGTTTCTCCTGCAGGAAGCATAAGCCATACAATTCTCGGAGTTTCTAACTTTGAAGCAACTTCTTCAATGGTTTCAACTGTTTCAGCCCCGCCTGTTCTTACTTCCTCGCGAGGCTCAGGAGAACGGTTCCATGCAACAACTTCAATCCCCTTCTCGAGAAGATTTAAAACCATGTTTTTACCCATCTTCCCAAGTCCAATATAGCCGATTTTCATTCCTTAAACTATACAAAAAACCTTTCAGGTTGTAAACTGATTTCATGTTTTTATCAGTTGATGTAGGCGGAACTTATACAAGGATTGCCATCAGTAAAGACGCTAAAAAAATCGATAAGAAAATAAAATACGAAACTCCAAAAAAATACGATGACGGTATCGATTTGCTTCAGGAAAAAATTGAAGAGATAACCGGCCGTCACGCACCGAAAGCCGTTTCAGTAGGCGCAGCCAGCCCTATTGATTATGAAAAAGGAATTTTAAGTAAACCTCCAAATTTACCCAATTATAAAGGCCATCCCTTACAAAAGGAACTTGAAATTAGACTCCACACAAAAGTTTATTTAGAAAATGACGCAGCTTTAGGAGGCTTAGGCGAATCTTCCAAGAGAAAAAAGGTGAAGATTTTAGCTTATATCACTCTCTCTACAGGAATAGGCGGAGTAAGAATAGTCAACGGTAAAATTGATTACCACGCACTACCTTTTGAACCCGGACACCAGATCTTAGATCCAAACGGCAGGTTTTGGCCCGGCTGCGGTCAAAAAGGCTGTTTTGAATCTTTAGCTTCCGGCAGAGCTTTTGAAATGACTTATGATGTTAAGCCGCAGTTTTGCGAAGATTTCCGGATTTGGGAAGAACACGCTGAAGTTGTCTCCCAGGGTCTGGTCAATGTAATCATCCTCTGGGCCCCTGATACATTAGTGATCGGCGGCAGCTTGATAAAAGCCGGACCTAAATTTACCAAACCATTAATGGAAAAAACCAGGGAAAAGTTACGAATATACAAAGCTCCTAAAATTGAGATTTCCAAAATGGGAGATGACAATGTTTCCCTTGGAGGATTTATTTCTTTAAGACAAAAGCTTCACCTTACCTTTGCGTAAGCAATGGCAAGATTATCTTACCTTGAGTAACAAAGGCACGATCTTATCGTATCTCATAGCTCAAACTTACTGTTACAGCAATTTCATTTGTTCCCGGCTGGACTTGTGTCGGTATCCCGCCTTCGCGTGAACCTTCAGCTTTACTCATCATAGCAAAAGGATAATCTCCGTCTTCTGATTCAGAATAATTAATCACTTTACCTAATTTAAATCCGGCAATCCTCGCTGCGTCTTCTGCTTTTTTCCTGGCATCTGCAACCGCTAACTCCCGCGCTTTATTTAATGCCTGATTTTTATCTTTAACCTGGAAATCTACTCCTCCGACCTGATTTGCACCGCTTGATGTACCGGCATCAATGACTTGGTTTGCTATTTCCGCGGATTTCACAGTCACAGTAATATTAGTATTGGCAGTATAGCCGGTGATATTATTCTGGACTGACTGGTCTGTTCCGATCAACACAGGAGTAATCTCACCGTAATTGGGGTAAATATTATAGTTTTCGGTTTTTATATCAATATCTCGAACTCCTAGTTTTTTAATCGATTCAATAACTTTATTAATATTTTCATTGAGTCGATCCTGCGCCAACTCTGAAGTCGCGGCTTTTGCTAAAACCCCAAGCGAAACTTTAGCTGAGTCAGCTACTGCTTCCACTTTACCTTCTCCCGTTACAGTAAAAGCGTCGGTTTTTGAAGTCGTTACCTGGGTGATATCAAAAGGTATCGGACCTAAAATTTTTGTGAAGGTAAAAAGTAAAACAAAGAATACTAACAAACTAGCTATGTTAGTAAGAATCTGGTTTAGATTTATCACATTTTAATAATACAACTATGAAAGTTTTGAGGCAAGTCTGTTTAAAGCTACAACATACGCAGCCAGCCTCAAGCTGATTTTCTTTTTTTCCGCAATTTCCCAAACCTCTTTAAACGCTGTCTCCATTTTTTCTTTTAATTTTCCTCTAACTTCCTCAACCGTCCAGTGCTCACCATGCATATTTTGAAACCATTCAAAATAAGAAACTGTCACTCCTCCTGAATTTGCCAAAACATCAGGAATAATCAAAACCTGTTTTTCTTCTAGGATCTTATCTGCTTGCTTTGTTGTAGGACCGTTTGCAAGTTCCAAAATCACACCGGCTCTGATATTTAAAGCATTATCTTTATTGATAACTCCCTCTAAAGCTGCAGGAACTAAAATATCCACTTCCAATTCCAGTAAATCCTCATTAGAAATTTTTTGAACTCCTTCCAGATCAAGGTCGGAAAAACTCTTACCTTTTTGCTTAAAACCGATGATTTTTTCAATATCCAACCCACCGTTTCCGCTTTGGTCTATAAGTCCTGTTTTAGAATCAGAAACTGCCATTATTTTAAAGCCTGCTTCACTTGCAAACTTTGCAAAATAAGAACCAACATTTCCAAACCCCTGGATAGCTATCGTCGCTTTTTGCCTCAGCTCTATGCAATTTAGGCAGCTTTGCAAAACCAAAAACCCCCCTAAACCAGTGGCTTCTGTTCTTCCCTCCGATCCACCTTGTTCCAATGGTTTCCCTGTTACTACAGCTTTTATATAATTTTCATCAATTTTGCCATTTGCGCTTTGCGATTTAAGTTTTTTTCTATACTCATCCGTTATCCATTCCATAACCTGGGGGTTAGTATTTACATCAGGCGCCGGTACGTCAATTTCGGGTCCAATGTTAGGAAATATCTTTTGGGCAAATCCACGGGTTAATCTTTCAAGTTCTGCTTCGGATAATTCTTTTGGATTAACCTCAATACCCCCTTTTCCTCCCCCAAACGGGACATTACAAACAGCGTTTTTTATCATCATCCAAAAAGATAAAGCCTTAACCTCAGATAAATTTACCTTGGGGTGATAGCGGATTCCACCTTTGTAGGGACCCAGGATGTTATTGTATTGGACGCGGTAGCCTGACATGGGGACAATCTTGCCGTCATCTTTTTCCAGGGGAAACCTGAGCTGGATAATTCTTTCGGGCTGCTTTAGTAAATCGATAAACCACCCGGGCGCGTCTGAATACTTAGATGCCTCTTCAAAAATGTCTATGGCATCGCTAAACGGATCCTGCATACTTTAACAATAGGATGAAAACATACATATCAGCTTGACAGAAAAACGACAAGATTGTTACATTGAGGCATTATTCAAAATCTTTTCGAATTTTTTGCTATCCTTAATCGGAGCAATAACTTGAAGATTGAACCTGTTTTTGTCAAACAAATATTTCGCCGTTTCCAGCACCTCCTCTTCTGTAACCCTATCAATTTTTTTTAAATAATCTTCAAAGCTTTCCAGTTTTCTGTCTAAAATAAATTGCGTCCCGAAATGTTCTGCTAAAAAGTTTGTTGACTCACTCCTTAGAGCCAGCCTTCCACGGATCAATTCCTTAGCCTTTTTTAACTCGCCCTCGGATACTTTTTTTGAAACAATTTTTTGCAGCTCTTCGATAATTATTTTAAGCCCTTCATAAACTTTTTCCAATTTTAACCCGGCGTAGTTAACAAACATACCGGTATCAATATAAGAATCGGAATCTGATGAAACATGGTAAGCCAGTCCCCGCCTTTCCCTAACCTGCAAAAATAATCTTGAAGACATTCCCTCGCCTAAAATTGCCGCTAAAACTTTCGCTGCGTGGCGGTTGTTATCATACCTGTTGTAACCTTCCACCCCCAGGATTAAATTAGCCTGGTCTGTTTTTTTGAAATAAACATTAACTTTAGGCTTTGACTGCTTTTGAGGAATATAACCTACAGCTTTGTGCTCTCCGCGTTTCGGCAAATCATCAAAATATTTTTGTGCCAAATCTTCAATATTTTCAGGCAGTTTTCCGGCATAAACACAAACGCAATTTGTCGGAGCATAAAGAGAGTCAACATAACTTACAAAATCATCACGTTTTAAGGAATTTATCGTGGGTTCGTCCCCTCCTATATCCCAACCCAAAGGCTGGTTGCCAAACTGCAAATTCTCGTAGAGGTCCCATATTAAGCGCGCCGGATTGTCCCGAAACATCCTTAACTCTTCAATAATAACCCCTTTTTCCCGTTCTGCTTCTTCACCGTTAAGCAGCGATTCTTTAAGCATCGAAGAAATAATGTCTGTTGCAAGTTCTATGTGTTTGGCGGCAGACTTAATCCAATAATAAGTCCATTCCTTGCTCGTCGCAGCGTTATTAACCGCGCCTATAGAATCCACCGTTGTTGAAATAATTTCAGCTGTCGGATATTTTTTTGAACCCTTAAAGAACATATGCTCCAAAAAGTGCGATATTCCGTTAATTTTTTTAACCTCGTATCTTGATCCGGCTCCTACTGCAACTAAGGTTGTTACTGATTCAAGTGATGGGATCGGAATAGTAATTAAGGTAAGTCCGTTTTTTAAAGTTTTTATTTTAAACATAGTTTTACTTTTTGACTTGTCAAAAAGAAAGGTTCTGCGAGCGCAAAGTATAATT